>DASWUY010000253.1:0-2785 GCA_036401435.1 Acidobacteriaceae bacterium
CGCACAACAATACGCGCCAAAGAGCAGCGGCGAGAACCACAGCACCAGGTCCTGCACCGCCGCCCGCAGTGGCGACTCAAGCAGCCCCACCGCAAAGCCGTACCCGATCCCCAGCACCGGCAGCGAGAAAGGCAGGAACGCCCGCGACGTAAGCACCGCCCGCTTGCGGAACAGCCACACGATCGATACGCCCGAAGCCACCAGCGGAGCCAGCAGCATCGGGCTCGGATCAAGAAAGCTGGCGTGCAGATCCGCCACCCGTCGCACAAACGGCGAAAAGAACCACAGGTACAGCGTGAACGCCGCGTACCGCGAGGGAGATCGCCGCATCAGCGCATACGCGATCGCCGCGCACGCCGGCGTGTAGAGATACTGCACCAGCCGCGCCCCCGGGCTAAAGCACAGCAGCAGCGTCACGCATGCCGCCACCACCTCCATCGGAACAGCGCGCCCAGACGGCATCCCAGACCGCATCCCCGCCGGCATCCTGACTCGCCCCCGCACCGCAGGCGCTTCGCCCAACCCCACACGATCGGTTGACGGTGTCATCGCTCGGCGCCTCCTTCCGGATCGCTTACCCGCCCTGCATCCCGCGCGGACCCACCCCGCCCGCGCTCACAGGTCCGACGCACGGACCACCGCACCCACCGGCCGCCGGAAGGCGCCGCCCAGGTGCTCCTCCGCCACCGCCTCCATCACGCGCTCTACCTCGCGCGCCGTCCGCTCCACCAGGAACCGCTCCTTCACCGCCTCGCGTCCCCTCTCCGCCATCTCTCCCGCCTGGGCCGGGTCTCGCAGCAGCCGGCACACCGCCGCCGCCAGCGCCTCCGGGTCCCTGCTCCCCACCAGCAGACCCGTCACCCCATCCTCCACAATCTCCGCCACTCCGCCGCCCAGCGTCGCGACCACCGGCACCCCCGCAGCCATCGCTTCGATAATCACCTGCCCAAACGGCTCCGGCTTCGTCGAAGCATGCACAAACACCGCCATCTGCGCGATCTCGGAGGGCACATCCTCCTGAAACCCGCGGAACTCCACCACGTCCCGCAGCCCCAGCTCGTCCGTCAGCTCGTGCAGCGACGCCTCAAACTCCACCTCCGCAAACAGCGCCGATCCAATCACCCGGAAACGCGCCTCGGGATAGCTCTTTCTGATCCGGGAAGCCGCGCGCAGAAACACATCCTGTCCCTTCCAGGGACTGATCCGCCCCACGATCCCGACCAGCCCCGCCTGCGGTCGCGCCCCATACCGGAACGACCGCATCGGCGTCCCGTCATGCACCACGTACACCGGCGTCTGCCTCCCGCCGCGGCGCTTCAGCGTTGCCGCAGTCGCGTGCGAATTGGCAATCATCACCGTCGGCAGCACGCCCGAGAGCCACAGAAAGGCACTCACCACTTTCTTGGGCAGGTAGTCGCTCGCGATCCTGTCCCGCACATGCCAGATCACCGGCACCCGCGCCAGCCTCGCCGCCATCCCGCCCAGCAGGTCCGCCTTCAGCGAGTTGGTATGCACCATGTCGATCCCGCGCCGCCGGATAAAGCGCGCCAGCTTCACCACGTACCTGGCCGAGCCCCACACAGCCCCCACCCGCAGCAGGCTCGCCGAACCAAGCGCGTCCTTGCGCGTCTCTGCCACCGAGCCTTCGAGCGCCAGCACATGGACCTCGACGTCGCTCCCGAACCTGCGCGCCAGCGGACCCTCTTCTCCCAGCAGCACCACCGGTTCCATCGCGCTCTTGTCCAGGTGCTCGACCAGGTGCAGCAGCGCGATCTCCCCTCCGCTCATCAGCGCCGTATGATCGAAAAAGAGGACCCGCAGCCGCCGCTCCTTCGTACTCCTGGCCACTGTCAATGCGTTCTCCACCCGGCGCCCCTGCTCTTCCGCTCTCCCACGCATGCGCCCGTCAGCCGCGACTCTTGCACTGCCCAGGCCTCGATCAGGGAACCACTGACAGAGGATTCACATACAGCCCCAGCGTGTTGCCGATCCGCATGATGTCGGTGATCCGGGTCAGCGTATTCTCGGGGACATAGAGCATATCGCCCGACTGCAACTCCGCATCGCGCTCCAGGTCTGCTGTCTTCCGCAGCTTCTTCAGGTTCACGATCCTGACTTCCGCCCCGGTCTCGTTGATCCGGCGATAGATCAGGATCTGCGACACCTTGCCCGTATCGAGTGGCCCGCCCGCCAGCAGCAGCGCCTGCATCGCCGTCGTGTCCTCCTGCATGTCATACCGCCCCGGCCGCCCCACGTGTCCCGCCACCACGAAGTAGGGCTTCTGGAACTGCGTCAGCGTAATCGCCACCGCAGGATTCTTCAGCCGCACCGATGAGCCCGCCGCCACCGCCGCCTCCGCCTCCGGAACAGAAAGCGCCGCCACCTTCACATCGCCGGCAATGGTCAGCGTGATAAACCCGTCCGGCTGCACCGTAGCCACCTGGTTGTACTCCGGCGTCAGCCGAAACCGCACATCCAGCTGGTCCCCCGGATGGATCTGATACCGGTGCCGCGTCTGCAGCATCTGCGCCGCCGCCCCGCCGTGCCCGCCCCATGCCCACGCCCACGCCACCAGCATCAGCATCAGTCCCAAACCTAGCCTGCTCTTCAACGCGCGCCTCCCCGTAGCCATCCATACACCGCCGCCGGGATCGGATACGTTCGCCGATTCAGCACGCATCCCTGCAGCCGTCCGCCCGATTCCGCAATCACCTGCTGCGCATACCCGATCTGCGACCGGTCACTCTCCCCCGCAGCCACCACCAGCAACACCGAGTCCACCAGC
>DASWUY010000254.1:0-1853 GCA_036401435.1 Acidobacteriaceae bacterium
CACGTTCGTCACCTCCGGGAACGAAGCGAACAGGATGCGCGCCCGGTCCGCAAACCGGCTCCCCTCCGTCAGGCTCGTGCTGTTCGCAAGCGACCCCCGCGCCCAGATCGCCCCCTCATCCAGGTGCGGCAAGAACTCCGAGCCCACCACTCCGCTCAGCCCCAGGAACAGCGTCAACACCAGCGCCGCCACCCCACCCCCCACCGCCACCCAGCGATGATGGATCGACCACCGCAGCACCCGCCCATACAGCCCCGTCAGGTACGCCATCCACGGGTTGTGCCACTCCTTTGCCTCTCTCTGACACATCACGCTCGACCGCACCGGCGCCACCACGCTCGCACACATCAGCGCCCCCAGCAGCGCAAACGCCACCGTCCACGCCATCGGCCGAAACAGCCTGCCCTCCACCGCCTGCAGCGTGAAGATAGGCATGTACGCCGTGATAATGATCGCGATCGCATAGAAGACAGGTCGCTGTACCTCATGCGCCGCCTGCCGTATCTCCTCGGCCACCGTCAGCCGCGCCGCGCCGCCCCGCCTCCGTTCGCTCAAGTGGCGCACGATGTTCTCCACCATTACCACCGCGCCATCCACCACCATGCCGAAATCAAGCGCACCGAGGGACAGCAGGTTCGCCGGAATGTGGCTCAGGTCCAGCAGGATCGAGGCGAACAGCAGCGAAAACGGGATCGTCAACGCCACGATCAGCGCCCCGCGCGCATTGCCCAGGAACAGGAACAGGAGGATCGTGACCAGGATCATCCCCTCCGCCAGGTTGTGCAGCACCGTGTGCGTCGTATATCGCAGCAGGTCGCTGCGATCGAGCATCGGCACGATCTTCACCCCGGGCGGCAGAATATGATCGTTCAGCTCCTGTACCTTGGCGTGAATACTATCGAGCGTAGGCCCCGCATCCGCGCCCTTGCGCAGCAGCACCACACCCTGGATCACGTCGTCGTTATCAACAATCTGCCCATCCGCCCGGTGGATCGCCCGCGCCATGTGCCCCAGCCGCACCTTCGCTCCCTGGGCCACCTCCGCCACATCCTTTACCCGCAGCGCCGTGCCGCTCTGCGTCTTCAGCACCGTCTGCTCAATGTCGCTCACATTGCGGTAGAGCCCCAGCGCGCGCACGTTCATCTGCTGCATGCCGCTCTCGACAAAGCCGCCGCCGGCATTGATGTTGTTGTTCGCCAGCTGCTGCTCCATCTGCCCGATGCTCAGCCCGTAGGAGATCAGTTTGGCCGGGTCCACGCGCACCTGGTACTCCCGCACCGTGCCGCCAAAGTCCGACACGTCCACCACGTTCGGCACCGACTTGAACTGCTTCTCGAGCGTCCAGTCTTCAATCGTCCGCAGCGCCATCAGGTCGTACTCCGGGTTTTCGCTGCGCAGCGTGTACCAGTAGATCTGGCCTACCGTGCTCCAGTCCGTACCCATCTGCGGCTGCACCCCGGTCGGCAGCGTCAACCCTGACAACCGCTCCAGCACCTTCTGCCGATTCCAGTCATTCTGTGAGCTGTCGTCAAAGATCATCAGCACGTACGAAATCCCGAAGAGTGACTCCGACCTCAGGTGCGCCAGGTGCGGGATCCCGTTCATCTGGATCTCGACTGGTATCGTTACCTGCTGCTCCACCTCCTCCGCCGCGCGGCCCGGCCACTGCGTGATCACCGTCACGTAGTTATCCGCGATGTCCGGATACGCCTCGATCGGCAGCTCGTGAAAGCAGTACGCTCCCCCGGCCAGCAACAGCAGCGCCACGGCCAGCACCACCAGCCGGTTCTCCAGCGCAAAGTCCACCAGCTTGCGAATCATTCCACTCTCTCCCGCTCGCCTACTGCTCGATC
>DASWUY010000255.1:0-2801 GCA_036401435.1 Acidobacteriaceae bacterium
CCACCACCGGCGCGCCGCATGCCATGGCCTCCAGGTTGATGATCCCAAACGGCTCGTACACGCTCGGGCAGCAGAAGACCGCGCAATGCGAGTACAACTGGATCGCCTCTTCCTTGGTCACCATCTGCTCGATCCACACGATGTTGTGGCCAATGCCCAGTGGGTCGCCCGTAGCAATGGCGTGACCTTCCGGGTGCACGCCCGGAGCCGTGTGGACCTCCACCGCGGCCGGCTCGCTGAACGGCGTCCACTTGCGGACAGCCTCTACCTTGGCGCGCATCTCCGCGGCGATGTCGGGAGTGTCCGGCGCGCCCGCGCACAGGACTACCTGCGTTCCCGGCGGCAGGTGCTGGATGGCATCCACCAGGTGCGTAACGCCCTTTTGCCGAGTGATCCGGCCCACAAACAGCACATACGGCCTGGTTTGATCGACGCCGTACCTGGCCAGCGCGCTGGTGTCCGGGGTCCACTGGTACTGCTGCAGGTCGATCCCGTTGTAGATTACGTGGATGCGCTCGGGATTTACGTCGGGGTAGGCCCGCTGGATGTCGGCTTTGGTGCCGTTCGACACGGCGATAATGGCGTCTGCATCCAGGATGGCGGTGCGTTCCATCCAGGAACTCAGCGCGTAGCCAGAACCCAGCTGCTCGGCCTTCCACGCCCGCAGCGGCTCCAGCGAGTGCGTTGTCAGCACGAACGGTACACCGTACAGCTTCTTTGCCAGAAAACCCGCCATGGAGACGTACCAGGTGTGCGTGTGCACGATGTCCAGCTTTTCCAGGTGGAGTTGCTGGAGCAGGTTGAGTGAGAGCGCTTCCAGCGCCCCCTTGAACTTCGCCGTGGTGCCATCGGTGATCGCGCTCCAGGGCTGTTCAAAGTGAACTTCGAGGTTGGGGTTGGGTGGCTCGGTGTGGCCGGGCATTTCTTCGTGCGCCGGCACGTCGCCCCAGGCGTGCACCTCCACTTCGATGTGCCGCGCCAACTCGCGCGAAAGGTACTCCACATGCACCCCGGCGCCCCCGTAGACATAGGGCGGATACTCCCGCGTCATTAGCCCAACCCGCATCTTGTTTCTCCTCCCCGTGTTCGGCAGCCCGGTGTGCCGCGTGCGCCGCCATTTTATGATGCCGCAAGCCCACTGCGCCTGGTGCCCTCTGCGGCGGCCCGGTCCGCCCGTGAACTACCCTTTGGGGAACGGTAACCCTACTCTGAAGCGTGACTCTCCGGTACACTCGGGCCAACCGTCCGCGATGAAGCACCTCCTGCACAAGTTCGCCTGGTTGCTCGGTCTTCTTGTGGCCACGGCTACCGTCCCCGCGCAAAACAAGCCGCATCTGGCCCCAGCGGGTCCGCCGCTCGGTACCCCGGCAGATCCAGACTCGGTCACGACTTTTTCTCTGCAAGACGACCGCGAGCCGGTTGTTCTTCTCGATGGACAGTGGCGCTTTCAGACCGGCGATGATCCCCGCTGGGCCGACCCGAACCTGAATGACAGGCAGTGGCCGCTGGTGAAGTCCGGTAGTGACTGGGACGAGATCGGCTATCACAACCTGGACGGCACCGCCTGGTACCGGTTCCATATCATTCTGCCCCCTGGCCAGGAGGCGTTCAGTCTGCGCCTGCCGGTCATCTACACCTGCTACCAGGTGTTTGTGAACGGTAAGCTCGCCCTGACGCAGGGCAAACTGCCGCCAAATCCCGGAACCTACCGTTCACGCCCCGTGGTGATTGACCTGCCGTCGGCGCCCCGCCCTGAGCGGGAGGAGCTGACCATCGCCCTGCGAATCTGGCATAGCCCTCTTTGGAGCCGCTACCGTCACGGCGGCCTGCAGGGCTCGGCGGAGGTCGGCCGCAGCGACCTGCTGCACGAGCAGTTCGACCGGCAGGAGCAGGCATACCTGTGGCAGTACAGTGACGACTTCGACTTAGGGGCGCTGGATCTGCTGGCCTTCGCCGTGGCGCTCGCCCTGTTTCTCACCAGGCAGTCTGAGCGGGAGTTCCTTTGGTTTGCGCTGCTGGTGCTTGGTCAAGGCGCCTATCACCTGATCCGCGCCTGGGACTTCCTCCATACCGGCAACCTGGTCGGTTATGAGTTCATCGAGACCGCCTTTCAAACCTTATTCCTTGCCTCTGCGCTTCTGTTCTTCCGGACACTGTTCCACGGCAAGTGGACGAACGCCTTCGTTTTCGCTTTGGCGTGCTGCGGCTTGTCTGCGCTGGTCGCTCCCCTCACCTGGATGGGCGCAGTCTCTGTCGCTCAGGCGAACCTGCTCACCGTCATCTTCCTGCTGCCGGTGTTCGGCTGGATCCTGCTCTTCGTGCGCCAGCAAGCCAAGCGGAAGCAGCCTGACGCCCGTACGCTGCGTTGGCCCATTACCTTTCTGATCCTGTCGCACCTCTACAGCCAATTTGTCTGGACGATGCAAACCTTTGGTTTCGTCTGGTTCAGCAGCTTCAGCCTGCGCTGGCGTCACCCCTTCTACTTCACGTTGGACGACCTGGCGGAAGCCGTATTCCTGCTGTCGATGCTTGTCATCCTGCTACGACGGTTCGCTCTGCGCAGCCGCGAACAGGACCGGGTCGAATCGGAGATCGAGGCCGCTCGTTCGGTGCAGCAGGTGCTCGTCCCGGAGACGCTTCCCCGCATACCCGGATTGTCCATCGGCACCGCGTACCACCCCGCCCAGGAGGTTGGCGGCGACTTCTTCCAAATCCTGCCGCTGAACTCGGGGGAGACCGTCATCGTCATCGGCGATGTGGCGGGCAAAGGCCTGCCCGCGGCACTCCAGGTCTCGCTCGCC
>DASWUY010000256.1:0-12575 GCA_036401435.1 Acidobacteriaceae bacterium
GGTCGGGAAGTCCGCTACCGCCTTGTCCAGACGCGTCTTGATCTGGGGGTAAATATCCTTGAGCGCCGGAATGCCGGCCATCACCGAGACTGCCATCGATCGTCTGTTTCCTTCTTCTAGCGATGGCACCATGTTACTCTCTCGCGGCCCCATCGACAGCCACCCGGAGACAACGCCAAGCACCGCGTCGGTGCAGCACCGGGCGGCCGCCAGCGCCCGCTTTCACAAGCAGACCGTGGCCAGGGGATCAGGATCAGAAAGGAGGACTCCAGCAATCACGAATCAGCAGCAGCCATCAACAATGAGCCACGGGAGCATCACGCCGTCTGCCCAGCAAGCAAGGGCGTGCACACAATCCGATTGCGCCCCGATCGCTTCGCCTCATAGAGCGCCTGGTCTGCGGCCGCGATAAACTCCTCCAGGCTCAGCGCCGAGCTGCGCCCGCCATGCACCGCCGCAGCGCCGGCGCTGATCGTCACCACCGTTCCCTCCGGAGCCGCCAGCTGCGCCTCCTCGATGCCGCTGCGAATGCGCTCCCCGATGCGCAGCACGTCTGCTTCATCGGCCTCAGGCAGAATCGCGATAAACTCCTCGCCCCCATACCGCGCCACCGTGTCCACCCCGGCGCGCACTCCGGCCTGGATGATGCCTGCCACCTGCTCCAGGCACATGTCTCCGTACTGGTGGCCGAGCGTGTCGTTCAGCGCCTTGAAGTGGTCAATGTCGACCATCAAGACGCCGATCCACCGCTCATGATCGGCTGCCACCATCCACAGCCTGGCCAGCGCCGCGTCGAGATAGCGCCGATTGAACACACCCGTCAGGCCATCCATGCTCGACAGTCGCTCGAGGTGTGCGTTCATCGCGACAATGTTCGCCAGTCGCAGGGCGTTCAGCTCGCCCAGCAGAAAGTCCTTGCGGTCCGCAGCCTCTCGCCGACCCCGCTCGTACAGCGCCGCCAGGCTGATGCCGCTGATGAAGATCAGGATCGCAGGGTCGACCTGCCAGGCCAGCGAGCCGTGCCCCGAGAGCACGCAGAACGAAGCAAACACCGCCAGCGAGACCAGCAGGCCGCGCAGCGCGTATCGAAACGGCACCGGTGCGATCAGCGTCTGCGCAAAGATGGTCAGCCCCGGCAGCAGCAGCATCTTTGACAGCATCGCGCCCCCGGTCACGCGCGCCAGGGTGCCGACCAACACGGTGCCTGCGATCAAGGGCATCACAGCGATCAGCCCCCGCAGCCAGGGACAAACAGTGCGCCCCAGCAGAAAGCCGCAAAGGATCAGGAGTGGAAGATAGATGCCGAGGCGGAAGCCAAGCGCCAGCCGCAGCGTGGGGATCCTGGCTTGAAGGTCGCAAAGGGCGCCCACCAGGTCGAATGCCCCGGCCACCATCAGGAAGTGCTGAATACTCCGGGTGTGCAGCGGCCTCCGCTGGTCCCGGAAGGCTGCTTCCAGGTTTGGAGAGAACGCGAGCCTGTAGCCCTTACGCGCGAGGGTCTCTTCGATCTCCGCCTGGCTACTCTTACTGATCATCCGCCCTCTCCAGCCTCTTTATCGACAACTTTTCCCTGGGGAACAGGGCTGCGCTGGTTACGGCCGGGTGGGCCGCGAGGCCGGATCAGGGTTCGGGGACTTCTTTATGCAGGGACAGTCTGGACCGGAGCCGGCCCCAGGCTACGCGCCGCACCTGCCTGCTCATGGGCGTGGTAGCTCGAGCGAACCAGCGGTCCTGACTCCACGTGGCGAAAACCCATGGCCAGCGCCTCCTCCTTCATCCAGGCGAACTCCGCCGGGGTGTAGATACGCGCCATCGGCAGGTGGTCCCTCGACGGGCGCAGGTACTGGCCGATGGTCAGCACGCTGGTGCCGGCCGCGGCCAGGTCGCGGAAGACCTCCAGCAGCTCGTGCATCTCTTCCCCCAGGCCCACCATCACGCCTGACTTGGTCACGAGCGCCGGATCGAGCTCCTTCGCGTACCGCAGCAGGCCCAGGGTGCGCTCGTACCGGGCGCCCGAGCGCACCACTCGATAAAGCCGCGGCACCGACTCGGTGTTATGGTTCAGGATCTCCGGGCGCGCCTCGACCACCGTCCGGATCGCCTCAGGATTGCCCTGAAAATCCGGGATCAGCACCTCTACCTGGCACCCCGGTGCCCGCCGCCGGATCTCGGCAATCACGTCGGCAAAGATGCGCGCGCCACCCAGAACGTCATCATCGCGGTTCACGCTGGTGATGACGGCAAACTTCAGCCCCAGCTGCGCAACGGCGTCGGCGACCCGGCGCGGCTCGTCCTGATCGATCGCCTCCGGGCGCCCCTTCGGTACCGCGCAGAAGCCGCACCGCCGCGTGCACAGGTTGCCCAGCATCATGAAGGTGGCCGTGCGATGGCTCCAGCACTCGCCGATGTTCGGGCAGTGCGCCGACTCGCAGACCGTGTGCAGGTTCAGCGAGCGAGCCAGCTTCTTCAGGTCGTGATAATTCTCGCCCCCCGGCGCCCGGGCCTTCAGCCACTCAGGCTTCGCCGCAGGCCGGCGCGGGCCAAGATCGATCTGGATCAACTCGGAGACCATCCTGCTCATTGTACGGCTGGCCGCAGTACGGCCGCAGCGCAGGGTTCTCACCCGCTACGCCACGCGTTCAATCACCTCAGGCCGCACCAGGTAGAGGAAGAAGACCAGGTTCACCATCACCAGCACCAGCGCGGGCGGCTGGTGGAAGTAGAGGCCCGCCCAGACGCCGTAGCAGACCGACAGAAATGCCGTCGCGAGAGCGATTGCCCAGCCCCAGCGCCTGCGCTTGAGCAGGCCCTGGGCACCCGCCGCCAGCAGCGCGCACACCACCGTCACCACCGCAGGAAAATGGTGCGCAATCACGCCGAACAACCCGATGCCGCAGACCACCAGCATCCACAGGGCGACCACAGCCATGCCGGGAAGCAGTTCCAGGCGGGTGGCCTCGCCCGCCGGTTGACTCATCTTGCGGGTCGGCTCGCTCATAAGGTATGCAGGTAGGCCAGCAGCTGTTGCAGCTGCTCCTCGTCCAGGGTACCGGCAAAGGCCGGCATGCTGTTCCGCCCCCGCAGGATGGCGCTGGTCACCCGCTCGTCCGTCGCCGGCGCGCCGCTGGGCAGGTAGGGGTTGCGCAGGATGGCGAAGAGCCCCGGTCCGTGCAGGGGCGCGCTGGAGTTGGGGTAGTGGCAACCGCCGCACCGAGCCACGTAGACCTCGCGCCCGGCGCGCTCGGTCGCCGTAAGGGTAGAGAGAGGCTTGGCGGGCGCGAGCGATGGCCCGCAGCCCGCCGCCACACCCAGGCAGGCCGCCGCCGTTCCCCATCGAAGCACGCCCTGTACGTCCCTACGCATCCTCTCCGCAGCCTCCTAGTATGCGGCCGCAATGGCCGCGACCGCGCGATCGAGCGTCGTGCGACTGCCCTCACCCACGTAGTCGTTTGACAGGATCGAGAAGGCGAGCTGCCGCCCCGAAGCAGCCGACAGATACCCGCTCAGCGCATTCACTTCTGCCAGCGTGCCGGTCTTTGCCTGCACCCGCCCCTTCATCTTCGCGTCGGTAAACCGCCCTTCAAGCGAACCATCCACCCCGCCCACCGGCAGCGACGCGCGGTAGTCCGCACCCCAGGGCTGCCGCGCCGCATACACCAGCAGCGTGGTGGCGGCGCGCGGGGTAATCAGGTCTTCAGCCGACAGCCCGGAGCCATCGACGAAGTGAAAATCCAGCGGATCAAGACCCGCGCCCAGCAGGAAGGCGCGCACCACCCGCGCTCCCTCTGCCGCCGAGCCATCGTCACCCTGCGCCCTGCCCACCCATCGCAGCAGCAGCTCGGCATGCAGGTTCTGGCTCACCTTGTTGGTCACCGTGACGATCTGGCTCAGCGGCGGCGATGTATGCACAGCCAGCATCGTGCCCGGCGCCGCGGGCAAGGCCGGGACCACCCCGGGCCTCAGCACCAGCGGCGCGCGCGACGCAAGCGCGAAGGGTTCTGTCTCCGCGGTGCGGTTATGCACCGCGCCCGTACCCCCGCCAACAGAGACGCCCTGCGCCCGCAACGCCGCGGCAAACGCCTGCGCGGCAAAGCCGGCCGGCTCGCGCAGAGCAATCGCCAGGTGCACGGCCTTGCCCTGCGCGGGCAGGCTGCCGTCGATGCGCAGCGCACCGCCATCTACCTCGCGGCTCACGCCCAGATGCGGCTGGGTCCCGGCCGCCGTGGTCGTCCCCCGCACGTCCACCGGCTCCTCCGGCATGGCATGGGGCACAGCCGGAGCTGCCTGGACCTGCGGCGGCGCCGGCGGCTGGGGTGGCGGCGGCGGCGCAGCCGCCGGAGGAGGAAGCGGGGCAGCGAACGGGTCATCCCATCTCGCCGCGACCGGATCGCCCCGGCGCGCGCCCGGCACCACCGTCAGGTAGCGCACGTTGTCCCCCACCGTCAGCGCCGAGACCGGCGCCCCATAGTCCCATTGCAGATCGTCCCAGGCCCAGCCGCTGCCGTAGCGCTCCCAGCGGAAGAAGGAGTCATCCCCCACAACCTCTCCCTCGATCACCCGGACGCCTGCCGCGGCCACCTGCGCTGCCAGCTCGTCCAGCACATGCAGAGGCGCCGCCCCGCGCTCGGTATGCCCGGCGTACGGGTAGGTACGGCCAGAGAGCGTCGGGTCTCCGGCGCCCACCAGGCGCAGGTCGCCATGCAGGTGCCCGTCCGGGGTCAGGCTTCCCTCCCCCACCCCCCGCGTCTCCATGCGGAACGAGGGGCCGAGCAGGGCCAGCGCCGCGGCCGTCGTGAAGAGCTTCGCATTGGACGCAGGCTCAAACAGCTGCGCGTCATTGCGAGCGTAGAGCGCCTCGCCGGTCACCGCGTCCACAACCGAGATGCCCCAGTGCGCGCGGCTCCCAGCCGGCGTGTTCAACACCGAGTCGAGTGTGGAGTCCAGGGTGGCTGCAAGGCCCGCCGAGGCCCCGGTTGGCCCAGCCGCCGCCTGCTGGCCCAGCCCGGCCGTGCCCAGCAGCAGCGCCGCCGCGAAGAAGCACACCAGAAAGCGAAGACCGGGCAAGCGAGGGGGGAAGGGCTGCAGGGGCATGCTGGCCGGAGTGTAGCATCGAGGGCATTGTGAGCTTTAGCAGGCGCCCACTCTCCGTCTGGAAACTCCGCACCCGCTCCCTCGCTCTGGGCGAGACCACACTCCTGATGGGCATCCTCAACGTCACTCCCGACTCCTTCTCGGAAGGCGCGGGCGCTGAATGCGCAGCAACCAAATACGCCCCCGAGCCCGAAGCGGCGATCGAGCGCGGGCTACACCTGCTCGACCAGGGCGCTGCCATCCTCGACATCGGCGGCGAATCCACCCGCCCCGGCTCCCACGCCGCCACCCCCGCTGCCGTCTCCGCGGACGAGGAGCAGCAGCGCGTCCTCCCCGTCATCGAGGGCCTCCTGCGCGAGCGTCCCCAGGCCGTGCTCTCGATCGACACCTACCGCGCCTCGACGGCCAAGGCCGCTATCCAGTCCGGCTGCGAGATCGTCAACGATGTGAGCGGACTGCTCTGGGACGCGGAGATGGGCGCGGCCTGCGCCCGCATGCGCTGCGGCCTGGTGCTGATGCACACCCGCGGGCGTCCCGATGAGTGGCGCTCGCTTGCCCCACCCCCGCCCGGCACCGTACTCGGTCTGGTCGAGGCCGGGCTCCGCACCAGCCTTCAGGCCGCCGCGTCGGCCGGCGTCGCCCCGGCACACCTGGTGCTCGACCCCGGCTACGGCTTCGGCAAGGCATTCGACACCAACTACGAGCTGCTCTCAGGCCAGGAGCACTTGCTCGCGCTCGGCCACCCCTTGCTCGCCGGGGTCTCGCGCAAGTCGTTCCTGGGGCGCACGCTCGCCCCTCTGTGGCAGGGCAACGATGCGCCCATGGCCGCCCGCGGTACGGCGACCGTCGCAGCGATCGTCGCCGCCGTGCTCGCCGGCGCCAGCATCGTGCGCGTGCATGAGCCAGGCCCGGCGCGCGAGGCCATCTCCATCGCCGACGCGGTGCTGGCCGCAGGGGTCCGCACGCCTCTCGCCCCAACCCTGCAGTAGTGTGCCCCTACCGCCCAGCTACTCCTTGCAGTCGGCGAAGTCCGCCAGCTGCCCCTCGTAGGCGCTGAGCGCCTGGGCACGCTGCGCCTTCAGGTACACGGCCAGCGCTGACCCGCGCCCCAGCGAACGCCGGGCAATCCTGGCCAGCGTGAAGAGGTCATGCCACTCCCCGCCCGACTTCTGCAGCGACTCAAACTTCTTTGCCCACTCCGCAACTCCCCGATCCACCCACCCCTCGGGCGTCTTGGCCGTCTCCGCCATGTAACGCGCCAGCTTGGCCGCCTTGCGCTGGTCGTGCAGCCGGTCTGCGCCGGCCTGCGCCTCGGCCGCACGCGCCTGGTAGAACTCGCGCACCGCCTGCTGCAGCCGCGCCGGGGCAATCGACTGATCCTCGACCGGCGCCAGCGCCTTGAGCAGCTTCTCCATGCGCCGGGTGAGTTTCGCGGAATGCTTCTCCATGCCCTCACTCAGCCCCGCGGCACGCTCCTCGCGCTTGCGTTCGAGAGCGCCTCGCAGATGACCCGCCTCGCGCGCAAGGTTCGCCGGCTGTCCGTCTGCGCACAGGCTTTGCAGCATCTGACACTGCACATCCAGGTCGCGCACCCGTCCGGCTGCGCGACGTACCCGCTGCAGCATGCGGCGCACCCGCGCTGCATGCTTGGGGTCGGCCGCATCACCCAGTACCGCTTCGAGCAGCGCAAGCTGCCCTTCCATGCGCCGCGTCGTCGTACGCAGCCGATGCACCGGCCCCGTCGTCGGCTCGCTGATGGCCTGCATCATCGCCGCTTCCAGTGCAGTCACCTGCTCCCGCAAAATGCGCACCGGGTAAATGGCGGCTGGCAGACCGTTCTCCGCGGGCTCCATCTCAGCCGATTCCATCATCGCCTCTCCCCATGTCCAATCGCAGCCACGGCTCCCCAACCACCAGGGCAGCCAGAGCATAGCAGGTCCCTGATACCTTGCGACCGTCTTCTCAGGTGCGGCGTCTGCACCCCGCACGGCTCGCCCTTCCCAGCCCCAGCGGCCACGGCATGGGAACGGTACCGGACTCCGCTGTTCCCAATCGCAGCAATGAATTCAACGAGTTCCATACGATCCCGCCAGCGCACTTGCAAGTGCTTCTCTCTTCGCAGTAAAAGGGTTGCCAATCGCCGATCGGGACCTGAATACGCCGACGTTCCGATCCACCCGCTTGTCACCGCCTGGATTTCAGTTGGCGCTTCTCCCTGGAGGCTGTTATGTTCCGTCGTTTCGCACAGTGCTGCTTGTTGCTCGCTGGGGCTGTCAGTCCCTGCCTTGCACAGGTCCAGCTCGGTCCCATAGCCTTGCCCGCCGAGGGGCAGGCCGGCAGCGCTTATATCGATCTCATCGGCGACAAGTTCCCCGCCGGATCGCTCACCACGCCTGACATCAGCGTCGTGCTCGCCAGCACCTGCAACGGCAGCCCGGTTGTCGCCATCACTCCCTTCTTCGCCACCAAGCTGCTGGGCAGCTTCGGCGATGTGGCCTTCGCCCTCCCCGCCAGCCTGCAGTCCGGCAACTACTACGTCTCGGTCCAGGGCACCACTTCGACCGGCGCCGGCTTCAACACCAGCAACTGCTCGTACCTTTATGTCAGCCAGCGCACCGGCTTTATCAAGTCCGTCCACGGGCAGCTCCAGCTGGGTGGCCAGACCTTTCGCTTCGTCGGCGGCAATGAAGCCGGCCTGAAAAATACCTCGCACGCGGACACCGACCAGCTGTTGCAGCTCGCAGCCGCGAACCAGTTCAACGTCGTGCGCGTCTGGACCTTCATCGACATCGGCAACGCCGACGGTTCGAACTCCGTCGCGGGACCTGAAAACGGTCTCTACTTCCAATACTGGAACGGCTCCCAGCCCGCCTTCAACGACAGCAGCACCGGCCTCCAGAACCTCGACTACGCCGTCTACCGCGCCGGCCAGCAGGGCACCAAGCTGATCCTCACCCTGACCAATAACTGGACTCCCGGCGGCGGCATGGACCAGTACGTGCGCTGGGCAGGCGATACCTACCACGACCAGTTCTACACCGATCCCCGCATCCGCACATGGTACGAGGCCTGGATCAGCCACCTGCTCAACCACGTCAATGCCTACACCGGCAAGGCGTACAAGGATGACCCCACCATCATGAACTGGGAGCTGGCCAACGAGCCGCGCTGCCAGGGCACCGGCGACTACCCGACATCCAACAGCTGCACCACCAGTACCCTCACCACCTGGGTCAACAACGAGTCGGCCTTTATCAAGATGATTGACCACAATCACCTGGTCTCGGTCGGCGACGAGGGCTTCTTCTGCACCCCCGGCTCGAACGCGCCTGACAGCGGCTGCGGCTCGGGTGACGATGCAGCGGCCTTTGCCGCCGTACCCTCCATCGACCTCGTCACCATGCACCTCTACACCGCCGCCACCGGAGCCGATCCGAACTATGGCATCGACTACATCAATGAACACATCGCCCTCGGCAAGTCGCTCGGCAAGCCCATCTACCTGGGCGAGTACGGGCTCCAATCCGGCGACGCACGCGGCGTGCTCTACAACAACTGGATCACCGATGTGCTGGTCAACGGCGGCTCCGGCGCCCTGGTCTGGAGCCTTTCCAGTGGAGAAGTAGGCCCCATCGCCGCGGAGTCCGAACAGGGTCTCAACCTGTCAGACGGCGCCCCGCTGCTCGGCGCCATCCGCAACGCCGCGCAGGAAGCAGCCGTCTTCAACTTCCTTAACTTCGCCCCCGTAGCCGATGACCAGTGGGCCACCACCACCCTGAACACGCCCACCGCCCTCAATCCTTTCCAGAACCTGCTGTCCTATGGGAACGCTACCATCCAGACCGGCTCGCTTGACCTGGACCCCGCCACACCCGGCCAGCAGACCTCCGTCCACCCCTATGGCGGCACCTTCACCCTCTCCGGCACCAGCGTCAAGTTCACGCCGGATAACAACTTCAACGGACAGGCCATCACTCCCTTCACCGTCCGCGACAGCAACAACAACATCTCCAACATCGCCTACCTCTACGCCACCGTAAAGCCCACCGCCAGCGTCGCCTATGAGATCGAGTCCTTCGAGACCGGGGCCGACGGATGGCAGGGCGCCGGCGCTACCGCGACCCAGAGCCCCAACTTCGCCACCAATGGACCCCACTCGCTCAAGGTGGTGCCCACGCAGTCCGGCTGGTTCGGCATCCAGTTCGCCTCACCCATCGACCTCGCCAACCGTCCTTCGGTCGCGATCGACATGACCGCCACCGGCTCCGCCACCACCACCGACATGGCCATCCAGTCGGGCGCCAATTATCTCTGGTGCCAGCTGGCCACCAGCCCGTCTCTGCCACTCAACACCACCGTCACCATGACCGATCCACTGACCGCTGCCGGCGCCGGATGCGGCACCGGAACGCCCGACTTCACGGACGTCGAAGCGATCTGGGTCTACCTCAATGCCGGCAACACCTACTACCTGGACAACGTGCGCGCCGGCGCCGTACCGCTCGCGCTCCAGCCCATCCTGATCCAGTCCTTTGAGACCGGAACCGTAAACTGGGGGCCGCAGAACAGCGGCGGCGGTACCGTCTCGCAGGAGACCAACTACTACACCGATGGCCAGTACGGTTTGCAGGTCAACTCCACCGGCGGCGGCGGCTGGTTCGGCACCGACTCCATGGGAACGCTCGACCTCTCCAGCAAGACCGCCTTCGCCTATGACATCGACACCCCCAACAACGGCTCCAGCGTCAACATCGAGGTGGACAGCGGTACCCCGATGACCCGCTGCACAGGCACCAACTGGGGTTGGGCAGACAGTTCCAGCTCCACCCAGACCATCCCCTTCAACACCCTCAGCTGCACGCCTGACCTTGCTCACGTCACCGGCGTCTGGATCTTCTTCTCCGCAGGCACCTACTACATCGACAACGTTCGAGCGCAGTAGTAACCCGCTCTCACCCCTCGTGCCTGCTGCTCTTCCCGGTAACCCCGGCGAACGGCAGCAGGCACTTCTGTTTTCTGAAGCGAGCTCTAAGACTTCACGCGCTCCACAGCCCTCGCCTCGCGCTTCGCCCCCATCCGCTCCACAATGCTCTCGAAGTCCCGTGCACGGTGCTCAGCCGTATGCTCGGAGAGAATACGCTCGCGGGCCCGCTCTCCCATGCGCAGCCTCTCGCTCTCCGGCATCTCGCACAGCACCCGCACCACGTCTTCTGTATCTGCCACCGTCACAATCTCTTCTCCAGGCGCAAGGAATGCATCCAGCCCCGTCCAGCGGTCCGACACAATCGCCGCGCCGCACGCCGACGCCTCAAAGAGCCGGACCGAAGGAGAGTATCCCGCATCCACCATCTCCTGCCTGGTCAGGTTGAGCGTAAAGCGTGCGCTCGAGTAGAAGGCCGCGTGCTCGCGAGGCGGCACATGCGAGAGCAGTCTTGTATTCTCAGCCCATCGCGTCTCCTCGGGGTACATGGGGCCCGCCACCAGGAAGCTCTGCTCCGGCAGCCGGCGCGCCGGCGCCTGCAGCAACGTCATCAGCTTCGCCTGCCGGTCGGCCGCATACGTGCCCAGGTACGACAGGTCGGCTTGGTAGCCAGGCTGCGAGGGCACCCGATGGTAGAGCGCCGGGTCGACCGAACAGTAGAGCGGCGCCGCCAGCGGAGAACCAAAGCGCGCCTCCAGCTCCGCAAGCACCGGCCCCCCGGTAAAGCTCATGTAGGCCGCGTACGCCTGGATCAGGCTCGCCTCCAGGTAGTCCGTGCGCCCGCTCGCACGCAGCGCTGCCAGCGTGATCGGCGTATCGATGTCATAGAAGGCCAGCGGCGCTCGCACCCGGTCCAGCAGCACACGCGTCGCCCGGATCGCATCCGGAAAGTAGGAGCCGATCACCACCAGGTCCGCGTCGGCACACAGCCTGCAGGCCAGCTCCCGCCCATCCTGCTCCCAATCGCTGTAGAGCCACACCGGGCTGTACTCCGGCGAGGCCAGGTCGCGATGACTCGCATACCACTCCACATCCTTCTCCACAAAGTCGATGCGGTGCCCGCGCGCATGCAGGGCGCGGCACAGGGAACGATACGTCGTCGCATGACCGTTGCCCCAGGAGGAGGTGATGGTCAGCCCCAGGATCGTGATCTTCACGCGCCGCCGCCCTCGGCTCGGGTCACGTCGCCGGCAGCGCGTCCGGCCCGCAGCGCCTCAAAGGCGCGCGACGCCTGGGCGGCCCGCTGCGCGTAGGTATGATCGCGCAGCGCACGCGCCAGGAAGCGCTCCCCGATCTGCCTCAGCTCTGTCCTCGTATACCTGTCAAGAGCCCGCACCACATCCTCTGCCGAACGAACCACCAGGATCTCGCGCCCCGGCTCAAACACATCGTCGATGCCCGGCCACTCATCGCACAGGAGCGGCGTCCCCGAGCCCGCCACCTCGAAGATTCTTGTCGGAGGCGAGAAGCCCGAGCTCGCCATCGACGCCCGGTTGATGTTCATCACCAGCGCAGCCGAGCAGTTGACGCGGTTGTGTTCCGCCGTCGGCACGTGCCCGATCCATCGCACGTTCCCCGGCAACGGCTTGCCTTCCCACCCCTCGCCCCCCAGCAGAAAGCTCTTGCCCGGCGCGAGCGTCGCCGCGCGCAGAAATAGTTCGTCCACCCTCGCCTCACGATCCGGCAAGCGGTTGCCCAGGAAGGCTACATCACACGCGAGCGACGCATCCGCCGGCACCGGATGGTGTGTCTCCGGATCCAGCCCGTTGTAGATCGAGTAGTACTGTCGCGCGCCAAAGCCCACGTAGTCCCGCCGCACCTCGGGCCCGCCGCCATAGGTCAGCACCGCGTCATACCGCGGCATCGCCCGCCGAAACGCGTCCGCCGCATTCCCCTGCATGCGCGCGATCGTGGCCGGCGAGTCGACATCCCAAAAGCACACCACCGCATGCGTCTGCGTCTCAAGCACCCGCAGCTCCAGCTCCTCGTCATCGACGCCGATGCCGGAGTGTTTCACCACCACGTCCGCCTCCCGCGCCATCGCCAGCATCTCGTTCAGGCCCGTACCAGGTTTGTAGACCAGCGACCGCACATAGGAGAAGTCGTCCCCATCGCGATGCTGCTGGCGCCCGTAAGCCTCGGGCTCCGCAAAGGTGATGCTGTGACCCTGCCGCGCCAGGTACTTGTACATGCCGCGGTAGTAGGTCGCAGCGCCGTTCCAGTACGAGGACACAATCGAGGAGCCGAAGGCAAATATCTTCACTTAGCCAAGTACCTCTTCGCAGATCCGGGTCAGCTCCCGGGCACGGTGGCCGCAGGTGTGCCGCGCCAGCACCGTCTCGCGCCCGCGCCGCGCCTGCTCCTCTGCCGCATGCGGGTCTTCCAGCAGAGCCCGCATCGCCTCCGTCATCTCTGCCGCATCCCGCGCAAACAGAAAATCTCCCGCCGCGAAAAGCCCTTCCACATCCTCCCACGGCGCCGAGACCAGTGGCAGCGCGCACGC
>DASWUY010000257.1:0-1885 GCA_036401435.1 Acidobacteriaceae bacterium
AAAGACGTCCTCGGTGGCCGCATCGAGGTCAAAGCAGAAGATCATCACATCGGCTTTTTCAGGCGAGGAGTGACGCCGCGCGCCCATCGCGCTGACCAGCGTCGGAAACAGGTAGGTCCGATCCGTTGTGTAGGCGATACAGCAGGGGGCCATCGTGCCTCGGTCTCCACTTCCTGTAGTTGCGGATGGGATCAGGGTCGACCCTGGCTCCTTTTCTAGTCCTCTGGTCTCTGGTCCTCAAGTTCCCTTGTTCTCGCTCATCCTCACTTGCGTTCCCGCCTGGGTGCCTCCGCTCCCTCATGTCTCAAGGCGCGCTGCCCGGCGCGCTGCCTAGAGCAGCTGCTCGGCGGCGCGGGGGCCAGAGCGCTTGAGCAGCAGCGAAATGCGGCTGATCAGCATCGCTTCTATGCCTGCCGGACTCCCGGCGGCCACCCACAGGGTCAGCAGCGTGCCAGTGTAGGCAACCGCGCCCAGCGTGACCGAGAGGGCCACCCCGACGGCCAGCGGCACGGTGCCGGTGGCCTGGGTGAGATGAGGCACCGCGAGCGCGAGCACTGCCGCCATACCCAGCGAGGCAAGGATACCGCGCCAGGGCGCGAGCACCTGCTCGCGCAGCGAGAGCCCGATGAGCCGCCGCACCACCACCATGCAGAAGATGACGGTCGCAGCCTCGGAGATGAGCCGGGCCGCAATGACCCCGAAGAACTGGAACCGCAGCGCGCCCAGGATGACCAGCGGCAGCTTCACCGAGATCTCGAGCGCATTGCGCTTGACAAAGATTCGGGTGCGGTCGAGCGCCATCACCAGCGGCCCCAGCGGCATGGCGAAGAGCGAAGGGATCAGGCTCAGGGCCAGCCACCGCAGCATGGGCGCCGCACCCATCCACTTGTCGCCGAAGAGCAGACGCACCGCCGGGTAGGCAATCATGCTCTCGCCGATCAGGATCGGCAGGCCCAGCGTCACCATGGCCGAAGAGCTGGTCTGGTAGCTCTTCTGCAGCCGCTCCAGGTCATGCTTGAGCAGGGCAAAGGCCGAGAGCAGCGGCCGCAGGATGGGGCCGAAGAGCGTGAGCAGCGGGATGTTGGCGACATCGTTCGCGGTCGTAAACAATCCCAGCTCCGACCGGGAGGTAAGCTTGCCGAGCAGCAGGCGGTCTGACTGCCAGTTGAGCGCGCTGATGCCCTGAGCTACGGTGATCCAGCCCAGGAAGCCGGAAAAGGAGCGCAGCTCGGACAGGCTGAAGCGCGGCCGGTAGGGTGCGAGCACATAGGAGGCAATGGCCGCGGTCACGGGAGCCGCCACCGTGCCGATGGCGATCGACCAATAGTTGCGAAAGGAGAGCGCAAAGGCGATGGCGGCGGCAAAGGCCACCATCTTGCCGGTCAGCTCGATGGCGAAGTCGCGGGAGAAGTCGAGGTGCTTGGCAAAGTCGGCCAGGCGCGGGCTGACCAGGCCACGTGCCGCCGGCGCCAGGCTCAGCAGGCAGATCAGAGGAACCAGTCGCCTGTCGCCGTAGACATAGGAAAAGGGCAGACTCACCAGGCACAGGAGCAGGCTCAGGATGGCCCCGCGGGCGAAGCTGAGTGTAAACGCCGTGTCATAGTGGGCGCTGGTCAGCACCGGCAGCCGTACCAGGGCCTGGCTTACTGGCAGCTCCAGCGCCGCCTCCACGATGTAGATCACTGTCATGGCGATCGCGACCAGGCCAAAGTCCCTAGGTCGCAACATGTGGGCCAGCACCAGCATGGTCCCCAGATCGACTACGCGCGAGATGAGCCGCGCCCCAATCATCCACGACCCGCTGATCGCCGTCTGCATTCCTACAGGAGAGTCGGGGTTCTTCTTCGTCACAGAGCCAACCTCATCCATCCGCAGCAAGGCCGGC
>DASWUY010000258.1:0-2417 GCA_036401435.1 Acidobacteriaceae bacterium
CCTGGTGGAAGGCACGGCGAACAGCGCGACCTACTACACCCTGCCCCACGTGCTGGCAGAGCTGCGGCAGTATGAGCACTACGGCGTGACCGGGATGCTGTCGCTGGGACTGAATCGGGACCTGGTGTACCGGGTACGGGAGCAGCAGCAGGCAGGTGCCTTGGACGGCGCAACGGTCTTCGTCGCGGACCATGGCATCGGGGTCGAGGGGGGAGTGCCGCCGGTGCAGCATGCGGAGGACCAGCTGGACCAGCCGAAGACAGCAGACGAGGCGCGCAAGGCCGTCGATGCTGCAGCGGCGCGCCATACCAACTTCATCAAGATCTGGGTAGACGACCTGTACGGGACCAAACCGAAGATGCAGCCCGCCATCTACACGGCCATCATCGACGAAGCGCATAAGCAGCATCTGCCGGTCGCGGCGCACATGTTCTACCTGGAGGATGCGAAGGCCCTGGTGGCTGCCGGGGTGGACGTGCTTGCGCACAGCGTCCGCGACAAGCCAGTGGACGCGGAGCTGATCCGGCTGATGAAGCAGCATGGGACCTGGTACCTGCCGACGCTGACCGTGGACGAGTCCTTCTTCGTCTTTGCCGATCACCCGGAGCTGCTGAACGATCCTTTCCTGATACGCGCGACCACGGCCGAGGAACTGGCGGTGCTGCGGTCGGAGGAGTATCGCAGGAAGGTGGCCGCTGACCCGAACACGGCCAGGCACCGGGCCGACTTCACCATGGCCAGCAGGAACCTGAAGCGGCTGTACGAGGCCGGCGTGCACGTGGGCTTCGGGACCGACTCCGGCGCCACGCCGACCCGGCTGCCCGGGTATGCGGAGCATCGCGAGCTGCAGTTGATGGTGGCCGCGGGGCTAACGCCGGTTCAGGCGATCGAGTGCGCAACGGAGAGGAACGCGGCGCTGCTCGGGATCGGCCAGCAGGCCGGGGTGATCGCGCCGGGCAGGAAGGCGGACTTCCTGCTGGTGGAGGGCGATCCGGCGCGGACCATTGGAGACACCGAGAGGATGGTGTCGATCTGGCACAACGGGTTTGAAGGGCAGCCCTGGGCCAAACCTGTGCAAAGTGCGCCGTGAGTCTAGAGCGAGTCAAGCACCTGCGCCGCTGCACGCAGCCCTGAGCGCAGGGCGCCATGCACGGTGCCGGGGTGGCCGGTGATGTCGGTGTGTTCGCCAGCGAAGAAGAGGGTGCCCTGGATGGGTGCAGCCAGCTGCCGCGCGGCATGGTAGCCGCCTTTGCGGGCATAGCTGTAGGCGCCCAGGCTCCAGGGGTCGCGCTGCCAGTCGTGGACGTGCCAGCTGAGCAGCTGGAGCGCGAGGCTGGCCGGCTCCAGCGAGAAGATGCGCTCGAGCGAGCGCAGGGCGGAGGAGAGCAGGTCCGCCGCGGTGAGAACGGTGAGGGCGCGCGGGCCACCTACCCACCCGGTGAGCAGCGGGCTGGCATGCGGGGCGGTGGTCCACCAGGTGGGGGGCATTTCGTCTTCGGTAAAGAGGAAGCGCATCTCGGTTGCGAGGTCCGCCGTGCGGTCGGCCCAGAAGCGCGTGCGGAAGCAGAGCACCAGGCGATGCACCGTGCCGCAGGCGAGCAGGTCGGCGGCGGCGAAAGTGGCATGGGGCAGGGGTGAGAAGCGGACGGAGCGCGCCTGCAGTACGCCCAGGGGCAGGGTGAGTACCGCTGCTCGCCCGCGGTACTGCTCGCCCGCGGTGGTGGTGAGGTGTACGGCGCCAGGTTGCCAGTCCAGTGCGGCGACCGGCGTGTTCAGGAGCAGGGTGGCGCCGGCAGTGACGGCGCGGGAGCGTAGGTACTCGGCCAGGCCCAAGTAGCCGCCGACAAGGCGCGCAGAGCGGTCGCCATGGATCGCGTCCTCGGCAGCCTGCTGGCGCGCCAGGCCGCGGGTGCCGATGAGCGAAGCGTCCGCCGCGTTGAAGCCCTCCACATAGCGCCGGGCGCGGGCGGCTACCGGAGCAGGCGGCTGGCGACGGGCGAGAAACTCGTCGAAGCTGAGGTCGTCGCCCGACTCCTCGAGCTCGTCGAGCAGGGTGAAAGCGCCCTGGTCTTCGCTGTCAAGCGCCTGCAGCCGGCCATGGGCGTAGCTCAGGTTGTCGCCGGCGGTCTCGTAGCAGGCCAGACCCGCCTCGTTGAGGAGCGCGAGCAGCTCCGGTGGCCGCCCATGGATGAACTCCGCGCCCAGCTCGATGGGCGTGGCCTCCCCAGGAGCGTGCACGGTGAGCAGGCGGCCGCCGACGCGGTCCCTCGCTTCCAGCAGAAGGACGCTGCGGCCTGCCTCAGCCAGGGTGCGGGCGGCGGCCAGACCGGCGATGCCTGCGCCGACGAGGATGCAATCGTAACGGTGGTGTTGCGGGGAGCTCACCCTGCTTACGATGCCGCCCCGCGCAGCTGTAT
>DASWUY010000259.1:0-1707 GCA_036401435.1 Acidobacteriaceae bacterium
CCTCTTCTCCGCCGCCGGCACCCGCCTCCCGCACTACATCGCTCCAACCTACCCCGCACTCTCGGCTCTCACCGCCGCGTTCCTCGCCGCCCGGCTGCAACGCCGCCGCCCACTCCCCATCCGGTCCAGCCTCGCCCTCACCGGCACAGCCTTGCTTCTCTACCTCGCCGCCACGCTCCTCACCGCACCCTCCCGCAAAGCCCTCCACAGCGCCCAATCCAGCACCGGCTACATCACCCCGGATAACAGGGAATCCATAGCCCTGCTCCAACAGCTCCAGCACACCTCCACCCCGCTCCCCCCTGGCCCGCTCCTGGTCTGGCGCCAAAACCCCATCGCGCCCCTCACGACAGACGCCTTCTACGCCCGCCGCCTCGCCCTGCAGGTCTCGCTCGCGCCACCGCCTGACGGCGTAGCAAGGGACCCCTACTTCAACGACCCTCTTCCCCTCAGCGACCTCCTCGCCACACCGCACCTCGTCCTTCTGGACCGCTCTCTCCTCGCCCAGCTCCCCCCCGGAACATCCACCACCCTTCTGGCCACCGGCCCCACGCAGGAACTCGCCATCCTGCAACTCCATCCCTCTTCGACTCAGGGCCAAAAGCTGCCGACATCGCCTGGAGCTCCCCGAAACGAAGTCCCTTTCGGGATCGGGCACAATCCCGCGACCTATCGGTTGACCCAAAACGCCGCCTCGGATAAACTCATATAGTTTGGCAAAGCAGTCCGCCTATGGATTGCGAAGGCTGAAGCCGTCCCACGCGACTGCACTTCCGCGACGGCGCTTTGGCGGGGCAAAAACCCACCAGCACAAGATCCCGCAGAAAAACGCTTCCGCGCCGATTTCAAAGCGCGAGCGGTTGAGGTTGGCACCATGTACGCAGTTATCCGCACCGGCGGCAAGCAGTACCGCGTCGCTCCCGGCGACACCCTGAAGGTCGAAACAGCCGCCCACGAAAACGGCACACTCGAGTTCTCCGACGTCATCGCCGTCTCCGGCGAAGAAGGCAAGTTCGAGCAGGACCTCGGTGGCGCCAGGGTCCTCGCCAGCGTCGTCGGCGAAGGCCGCGGCGAAAAGATCCTCGTCTTCCACTTCAAGCGCAAAAAGCAGTACAAAAAGATGCAGGGCCATCGCCAGAACTTCCTGGAAGTCAAAATCAACGCCATCCAGGTCGGCGGCCGCACCTTCGAAGCCGAAGCAAAGTAACCTGCTTTTCCGGTTGTCCTTCCGAGCGCAGCGAGGAACCTGCTGTTCGCGCGGAGCGCCACAGAAGCAAGCGCCCCACCCAAACTCCCGCGGCCCAGAGCCGCCACATGAGGCAAAGCAATGGCACATAAAAAAGGTCTAGGCAGCTCCAAAAACGGCCGCGACTCCAATGCACAACGGCTCGGCGTCAAGCGCTTCGGCGGCCAGCTCGTCACCGGTGGCTCCATCCTCGTTCGCCAGCGCGGCACACCACTGAAGGCCGGCAAAAACGTCGGCCGCGGCAGCGACGACACCCTCTTTGCCAAGATCGACGGCATCGTCAAGTTCGCCGACCGCGGCCAGCTCGGCCGCTTCGTCTCCATCGAGCCGGTAGCAACCACCGCCGCCGCCTAACCTCTTCGGGCCCGCCGGACTGGCAACGAAAGCCTCGCCCTTGGCGGGGCTTCTTCGTCTCTGCCCACCGCTGTGTACACTCCTGTCAGGACAAGACCGATGCAGCC
>DASWUY010000260.1:0-6536 GCA_036401435.1 Acidobacteriaceae bacterium
TGGGGCGCACGCCGTACTCCCGGAAGATACCGGGGAAGGTACGCTTCATGACCCGGCGGCTGGTAAGCATGTAACTTACCCCGCTCGGCACTCGCAGGTTATCTTCAAGCACCACAAAGCTGCCGTCATTGAGCCGCAGCAGGTCGGTGCCGGTGACGGCAATATAGACGCCGCGCGGGACCTGGAGGCCGCGCATTTCGCGGCGGAAGTGCGGGCAGCTGTAGACGATCTCGCGAGGCACAAAGCCGTCGGCGAGGATCTTGCCCTCGTTGTACACGTCGCGCAGAAAGGCGTTGAGGGCGGTGATCCTCTGGATGAGGCCGCGCTCGATCACGTCCCACTCGGGCCCGGTGATGATGCGCGGCAGCATGTCGTAGGGGAAGATGCGCTCCGTACCTTCCTTCTTGCCGTACACGGTAAAGGTGATGCCCTGGGTCAGAAAGCTCATGTCGGCCGAATGCTTGCGGCGCATGAGCTCTTCCTGGGGCAGGTCAGTAAAGGTCTGCAGCAGCAGGCGGTAGTGCGCGCGCACCTCGCCATTGGGCTCAAACATCTCGTCGAAGGCATGGTCCAGGAAGTAGTCGCGCAGGAAGCCGCTCTCAAAGCGGCTGGGGAGTGCGGCAGCACTCATGGACGGGCCTCAAGCGCTGCTGCAGCGGACGGGGCTGTCTTGCCGGGCTCGTCGACCCAGTCGGAGATGACCTCAAAGTGGCGCAGGTTGGCGATGCCGAAGGAGGTGGTGAGGGCGACGTCGGAGGCGTCGCGGCCGGTGGCCATGAGCACGCGGCCCAGGCGGCGGGCGTTGTGGCGCGCATCGCAGGTCCACCAGCGGTCGCCGAGGTAGACCTCAAACCAGGCGCTGAAGTCCATGGCGCTGGAGGAGAGAGGCACGCCAAAGTCGCCGAGGTAGCCGGTGGCGTAACGCGCGGGCACGTTGAGGGCGCGGCAGAAGGTGATGGCCAGGTGCTGGAAGTCGCGGCAAACGCCGGTGCGCTCCGTGTAGACATCGAGCGCGGTCTTGGTGGAGCGGGCGTGGTGGTAGCCAAACTGCACGATGCGGTAGACATGCGCGATGACGGCCTGCACGCGTTCCCAGCCGGGGCGCATGTGTCCGAAGAGGTCAAGGGCCACGGCGGAGAGGCGGTCCACCTCGCAGTAGCGGCTGTTGAGCAGGAACTGGAGCACGTCGTTGGGCAGATCCTGCACCGGGATCTCCTCGGCCGATGGGTCTACCTCGTCCGGCTCGTCGGGGCCGGCGATGAGGGTAGAGCCGCAGAGACGGAGCATGCCCGGCGGCGCGTAGAGCCGGGTGCAGCGATTGCCGAAGCTGTCCAGGTAGCTGCTGAGCGGGATGGCAGGTTCGGTGACCATCTCGTCCGGCTCCAGCAGGTCTCGGTAGCGGCTGGGGTGGACATGCAGCAGCGCCACCATGGCGACAGGGTAGGGAAGCTGAAAGCGGAGGTCATACCCCAGTCGAATGAGCACGGAAAGCTCCAGTCTTGCGCGAGGCGCATACGCGTCGGCTCATCTTGCTTGCCAGCGGATTGGCACAGCCCCGGGCAGGGTGCCGGGGAGGCCGCAGATGAATGTCTGGTAACAAGAGTAATAAAAGTCGGGCGTTTGGCAAGAGGCAACTGCAGCTTCGCCCCAGGGTGAGGCGAGGGTGAGGCGAGCTGGCGGCGCGAGAAGGCGTGCGCGGGCGGGGGTTGTCGCGGCCGCGTTGCCGGCGAGGCAGAGGCGCGAGGCTAGTGCGCGAAGACCTGCGCCATGAGTTTCGACTCCACGCCGTCGAGCTGCTGGATGGTGTGCTGGACGACGGGGCGATCTTCAAGCGCGGCCGCGTTCATGGCGCCCTTGAGGCGTACCTCGGTCTGCCGCATGAGGATTTCGGCGTCCTTGACCTTCTTGGTGTCGTTCGCCAGGCCGGAGTCAAGCAGGCCGGCATAGCGTTCCACGGTGGCCAGGGTACGGGCAGCGTCGATGGCCTCGCCGGCCGCAAGCTGGCGGCTGGCGATCTCAGTCATGGTGTGAACGAGCTCCGCGTAGAGGTAGCACTGGTCGCGGAGGGAGGCGTGTTCGGCCTTGCCCTGAAGCATGGTGAGTGCCTGGGGATCGAGGTCGCGGTCGGTGAGGGCGAGCAGGGAAGAGGCCGGGAGGAGGGTAAGGGCGGCGAAGGCTGCGGCGTAGTAGCGCATGGCGAAACCTCCAGGCATGCCATAGCGTAAGCGCGCTTTGGTTTCAGCGGGACAGGGCGACGAGCCGATGCTTGGCCTGCCACTCTTCGTCGGGAAACTTGCCCCCGGCGACCGCCAGGAACTGCTTGTACGATTCGACGGCGCGCTTCGTCTGGTGCAAAGTATCGCACGCCGTGGCAGCAAGAAAGTAGGTAGCAGGCGTTTCGGCCATTACTTTTGACCGCATCGCAAGTGCGTCCAGGGTGAGCTGAGGCTGGTGGGTGACGGAGGCGGCGAAGGCCAGGCTGCTCCAGGCGTTGCCGTCCTGGGGATTGAGGTGGACGGCCTGCTGGAGGATGGGGATGGCTTCGGCGAACCTCTGCTGGCGGACCAGGTTGTCTCCCCGGGAGGCGAGCAAGGTCTCGCCGGGACCGGGGGCGCCGGGGGAGAGAAGCTGGGCGAAGAGGGGATCGGCCTTGGCGGGCTGGCCGCTCTGGGTGTAGAGATCGGCGAGCATGGCGGCGATGGAGCGATCGGCGGGCTGGCTGGTGTGGAGGGTCTCGAGGAGGGTGAGGGCGTCGGCGGACTTGTCCTGCGCCATCAGGACGTTGGCGAGCTGCGCGGTGAGGACGGGGTCGCCGGCGTTGTGGGTGAGGGCCTGGCGCAGGAGCAGCTCGGCCTGAGGGTACTGCTTGCCGGCGATGAGCAGGTGAGCGAGCGCGGAGGTGGCCTGGCGGGCGACGTCGGGGTTGACGGCTGCGGAGGCGAGGATGCCGCGGTAGGCCTGCTCGGCGGTTTCGGGGTCGCCGGCGGCTTCGGCGATCTCGCCGGTGAGCAGGGTGTCAGACGGGGTGGCAGGGGCGAGCTTGAGGGCGGAGAGGAGCGACTGGCGGGCGGCCTCAGGGTCGGTGGTGCGGAGCAGGCGCGCAAGGGCGCGGTAGGCCTGGGCCTGGGCGGCAGGGTTGGGGGGTTGCGGCGCAAGGTGTGTAGCTGCTTCGAGGTGCAGGCGGGCCTCGGCTGCGGCGGCGGGGCCGCGTGCGGCGAGCAGCAGGCCGAGCGCGAGGCGGGACTCAAACTGCTGGGGAGCGAGCGCGATGGCCTTGCGGTAGAAGCCTTCGGCGGCGTCGGGGTGGTCGTCGGCGTCTTCGAGGTAGCCGCGGTCGAAGAGGGCGCGGGGGTCGTCGGGGTGGGCGGAGAGATAGGTGTTGAGCAGGGCGCGGGCGGCGGGGCGGTCGCCGGAGTCGAGCTTGTCTTCGGCGTCGGCGAGCGGGGAGGCGGGCTGGGGCGCGGGAGTTGGGGCGGTGGTGCCGGCGGGCGCGGGCGCGGCCTGGGAGAAGGCGGGGGAGGCGCAGGCGAGGGCGAGGGCGACGAGCAGGAGGCGGAGCATCAGGCCATCACCTCGGACGGGCGTGGGGCGGGGCGGGTCCGGTCGCGGGCCGGATTGAGGGCGCGGGCGAGCCACTGGCCGGTGTGCGAGAGCTGGCTGCGGGTGATGGTTTCAGGGGTGCCGGCGGCGACGACCTGGCCGCCGCCCGAGCCGCCTTCGGGGCCCATGTCGATGACCCAGTCGGCGGACTTGATCACGTCCAGGTTGTGCTCGATGACGATGAGTGAGCCGCCGCCGTCGAGGAGTTTGCGAAAGGCGGCGAGGAGCTTGCTGACATCGTCAAAATGCAGGCCGGTGGTGGGCTCGTCGAGCACGTACATGACGCGGCTGCCGCCGCGCCGGCCGGTGGCGGCGGTGCGCGCGGTGGCGAGGTGCGAGGCAAGCTTGACGCGCTGCGCCTCGCCGCCGGAGAGGGTGGTGGCAGACTGGCCGAGGCGCACGTAGCCGAGGCCCACTTCATCGAGGACGGCGAGCTTGTCTACGATGCGGGGGTTGCCGGCGAGGAAGCGCAGCGCCTCCTTGACGGTGAGGCCGAGCAGCTCGTGGATGTTCTTGTTCTTGTACTTGACCTCGAGGACGGAGGACTTGTAACGGGTGCCGTTACATTCTTCGCAGGGCAGCTCGACGTCGGCGAGGAACTGCATTTCGACGGTGACGGTTCCATCGCCGTCGCAGACGTCGCAGCGGCCGCCGGGCACGTTGAAGGAGAAGTGCCCGGCAGCAAAGCCGCGGCGTTCGGCCTCGGGCTGCGAGGCGTAGAGCTCGCGTATGGCGTCGAAGGCCTTGATGTAGGTGACGGGGTTGGAGCGAGGGGTGCGGCCGATGGGGTTCTGATCGACCATGACGATGTCGTTGAGACGGTCGGCGTTGCGGATCTCGCGATAGCAGCTGGAGGGGTCGCCGCCCTCGGTCTTCTGGAGCTGGTGGGCGACGGCGCGGTAGAGCACATCGTGCACCAGGGTGGACTTGCCGGAGCCGGAGACGCCGGTGACGCAGACGAGCAGGTTGAGGGGGATATCGACGTCGACGCCCTTGAGGTTGTTGGCGCGGGCGCCGCGGATGCGCAGCCAGTCCTTGCCAGATTCAGGCGGTGGCTCGCGGCGGGTGGCGGGCACGGGGATGGTGACCTGGCCGCTGAGATAGCGCCCGGTGATGGAGTCGGGGCTGGCGGCCACCTCGGCAACGGTGCCCGCTGCGAGCAGGCGGCCGCCGTACTCTCCGGCGCCCGGACCCATGTCGAGCAGGTAGTCGGCGGACTCGATGACCTCGGGGTCGTGCTCGACGACGAGGATGGTGTTGCCGAGGTCGCGCAGCGCGTGGAGGATGCGGATGAGCTTCTCGGTGTCGCGGCTGTGCAGGCCGATGGATGGTTCGTCGAGCACGTAGAGGGCGCCGACCAGCTGCGAGCCGAGCGAGGTGGCGAGCTGGATGCGCTGAGCCTCGCCGCCCGAGAGCGTGGAGGCGAGCCGGTCGAGGGTGAGGTAGTCGAGGCCCACGGCATCGAGAAAGCGTAACCGCTGCTGTATCTCTTTGAGGATGGAGCCAGCGATGTTCATCTGCATGGGGGTGAGCTCGATGCCGGCGAAAAGGGTGTGCGCGGCAGAGATGGTGAGGGCGGCAGCCTCGCAGATGTTGAGGCCCTGGGTTATGCCGTGGCTCAGGTTTGGGTTGGCGGCGTTCGTGTTGCCCAGGCGTACGGCGCGGGCCTCGGCGCGCAGGCGCTGGCCGCGGCACTCAGGGCAGCGGGCATAGCCGCGGTACTTCGAGAGCATGACGCGGACGTGGAGCTTGTACTTCTTGGTGTCCATGAGCGAGAAGAAGCCGTGCACGCCGAGGAAGATGCCATCGCCGTCGAGCAGGAACTGCTGCTGGCCGGGCTCGAGGTCATGCCAGGGGATGTTGGTGGGGATGTTGTGCTGGCGGGCGACGCGCTTGAGCTCGAGCTGGTAGCTGCGGTACTTGGGCCGGGTCCAGGGGTCGATGGCTCCCTGGTCGAGGGTTTTCGACTTGTCGGGCAGGATGAGGTCGAGGTCGAAGTCGATGGTGTTGCCGAAGCCCTGGCAGCGGGGGCAGGCGCCGGAGGGGTTGTTGAAGGAGAAGAGGCGGGGCTCGGGCTCGGCGTAGGTGCGATGGCAGTTCTTGCACTCGAAGGCGGAGGAGAAGCGCAGCCGCTGGGGAGGTACGGTGGAGTCCGGGGCGGAACGCGGGACCAGCTCGAAGAGGATCTCTCCACTCTCGCGGTAGCCGATCTCGACGGCATCGACGATGCGGGAGCGGCTGTCGGGCGAGAGGGCGAGGCGGTCGACGAGGACGAAGAGGGGGAGAGCGAAGTTGATCTCGAGGAGCGACTCGGGCTGCGAGAACTCGTAGAGGGCGCCCTGCTGGTAGAGCCGGTTGAAGCCCTTGCTGCGCAGCTCGATGAGCCGGTCGCGCAGGCCGGGAGAGAGTGCGGGGGGCTGGGTGGGTGGGGCGGCTTTTTTGGAGGCGGCTTTCTTGAGCGCGGCCTGGGAGCTGCCGCGGCGCTCGCGCATGGGCGAGAGCGGCTCAACGACCCCGGGCGCGGGGTCGCGGGCGAGGACCGGGAAGAGGGCATAGAGGCGCTCGCCGTCGCCGAGCGCAAGGACCGCGGCCGCAATCTCGTCGACAGAGTCGCGCTTGACGATGGCGTCGCAGACGACGCAGTGCACGGTGCCGCAGCGGGCGTAGAGCAGGCGCATGTAGTCGTAGATCTCGGTTGCGGTGGCGACGGTGGAGCGGGGGTTGCGGGTGGAGTTCTTCTGCTTGATGGCGATGGCGGGGGCGAGGCCGTCGATGAGGTCGGCGTCGGGCTTCTCGATGCGCTCGAGAAACTGGCGAGCGTAGGCGGAGAGCGACTCGACGTAGCGGCGCTGGCCCTCGGCATAGATGGTGTCAAAGGCGAGCGAGCTTTTGCCGGAACCGGAGACGCCGGAGACGACGGTGAGCTGGCCGTGCGG
>DASWUY010000261.1:0-6108 GCA_036401435.1 Acidobacteriaceae bacterium
AGCGCCTCCTCCTGCTTGCCGGCGGCAAAGGCGGCCCATGCCGCTATCTCGTTCTTCAGGATCTGCGATTGGGTCGAGTCCGCCATGTAGGCCTCCTTGCCCTTCCTCAGCTCCTCCAGCTGCGCGTTGAAGCCGGAAACGTCAGCGCGCGCCTGCTTGGCCTGGTGCAGGTGCCCCGCCCCGATCGTGCGCGCCCAGTAGATCAGCATCTGGGTCTGGGGCCGGGCTGCGGCCACTGGTTGCAGCGCCGCCGCCGCCTGCCAGTCCTCCAGCTCAAGATCGTAAAAGATGGTGAACTTGCTGCGGAAGTAAGGCGCCATGCTGGCCATCTCGTGCATCGACTCCACCCGCCCCAGCACCGCCGCCGACGACCGGATCACCTGCTTGGCGCGCGCCTCCTGCCCGCTCTGCAGGTAGGCATAGACCAGGAAGTCGTCGGCATGCAACTCGTCGAAGCCGCCGCTCTGCTGGTGAGCATTCTCCGCTGCCGCCACCGATTTCAGGTTCACCGCAATGTCCTGCTGCCACATGCCCAGCCGTGCAAAGATGTGCCCCGGCATGTGTACCGCGTGCGCAGCCGACGGCGCAATCTCCCCGTAGCGCTCGGCCGCCGCCAGGCCCTGCGGCGCGAGTGATGGCGTATCGCACGCGTGGATGATGTAGTGAGCCACGCCCGGATGGTCCGGGTGGCTGGCGAAGAGGGGCTCGAGCACCGCCAGTGCCTTGTGCTCCTGGGTCAGGCTGGTGTCCTCCGGCGCCTCGGCCGCCAGCAGCGACAGCGCGTAAAACGCGCCGGCGTCCACATCGTCCGGGTAGCGTGTCGCAATCGCCCCCATGGCCGAGGCATAGGCGTCGATGCGCGCCGGGTAGAGTGCCGCGCCGGGCTTGAAGAAGGCGCTCAGGGCGGCCAGGTACTCGCGCTCCCTCGCCGTCTTCGCCTCGGGAGCCTTCTCCAGGTAGCCCCACGCCTTTGTCATGGTGCCTTCGTCCGGCCGGCCCCAGATCTGCTGAAAGACGCCCACCGCCTCGCCCCAGTACGCCATCGCGCAGCTGGGGTCCGTCTTCGCGATCTGTTGAAACTGTGTCTCCGCCTCCTCGTACCAGAAGTCGTGCACCAGCGCCACGCCGCGGTTGAAGGCGGGCTGCACCGACGGGGCGCACGAGACAGCAAAGGAAACAGTGCCCACGCGCTCCGGAGCGGCAGCCGGGGTCTGTGCTGCTGAGCCCAGGGCGGCGCCCAGCAACAGGAAGGAGAGAAGTGGTTTCATGCGGGCGATTATAAGCCGCGCGACGAGGGAGGAAGGTCTTCTGGGCCGGCCTATGCGGCGAAGAGCCGCGCCCCGAAAAGCATCAGCACGATTGCCAGCACGATTCTGTAGATCGCGAAGATCGTAAACCCGTGCTTGCGCACAAACTGCAGAAACCATTCCACCACGCCGAGCGCCACCAGGAACGAAACCACCAGCCCGATGGCCAGGATGATGTATCCGTGCGCGTCGATGTGCAGTGGCGCAATCGCCGCCTCGCCCGCGTGCTGCTTGGGGTGGATGGTCTTCAGCAGCTCATACCCGGTGCCGGCCACCATGACCGGGATCGAGACCAGGAAAGAGAACTCAAGCGCTGCCAGCCGCGTCATGCCCACCAGCTGCGCCCCGGCAATCGTTGACATGGAGCGCGACGTGCCCGGAAAGACCGCTGAGGTGATCTGGCAGGCGCCGATCCAGGCCGCCTGGCCCACCGTCATCTGGTCCACATCCCTGGTCTGCGGATCGCTGCGGCTCGACCACCAGTCGATGATCCACATCAGGATGCCGCCGATGAGCAGCGCCAGCTCCATCACGCGCAGGCTTTCGAGGTGCTTGCCGATTGTCTTCTCCAGCAGCAGCGAGGGAATCGCCGTCACCACAAAGGCGATCATGACCAGCGTCAGCGGGTGCGTCCACACCGTGCGGTCGCGCCCCTCGCCCTGCGGGAAGGTGCGGATAAAGGTGACGATGCGCCCCAGGAACAAGAGCACCAGCGCCAGAATCGCGCCCAGCTGGATCACCACCGTGTACATCTTCCAGTAAGGATCGGTAAGGTCCAAGTGCAGCAGCGCTTCGACAATGCGAAGGTGGGCCGTGGAGCTGACGGGGAGGAATTCGGTAAGACCCTCAACGATGCCGAGTAGTACGGAGACCAGGTAGTCGTTCAATCCTTTTCCTCTTCAGGGCACCTGCGGTGCGTTCGTGGCTGAGCCATGCAGGAAAGCCGCAGCAGCCTTGGCAGGAACACTCGGTGCAGGGCGCCGGATGCCACCCCCGCACAGCGCGTGCCGGCTTCTGCATCACTCGCGATCGTTGCCGTAAATGGAAATATGCTGCTGCACCTTGTATACCAGACCGGCTGCGCGGGCGGCGTAGTCCGACTGCGGATACTTGGCCAGCAAGCGGCTCGCCATCTCGCCTGCCGCGCTGCGATCCGCCGCCGCCCTCTTCTCGTCATTGTCGGCAATCCACATGTCGCCCGCGCAGGCCAGCCGCCACGCCGCCTTGTAGAGCGACTCGGCCGCGCGCGGCGACTGTGCATGCTCCTCGGCATACTTCGCGTAGTAGCCGGCCTCCTTCTCGGGGCACTTCTCTGAGCCCTGCCAGTCGCCGCACATGCGCGTGTCCAGCATCTCGTAGGCCGCGAAGTCGGCCCACTTCGAGCCCGGGAAAAGCTTTTCAATCTTCTTCATCTCGGAGTCGTCCGGCTGCTCGCGCAGGTAGCTCTCCTTTTCGTGCGCCGAGGGCAGGGTGGCCGCGTCCGCGTGTTGCAGCTGCCACCGTATGTCCGCCGATCGCCACATGGCCTCAGGCGCCCGCGGCGACTGGGGAAAGACGATCGCCAGCATGCGGTACAGGCGCCGTGCGTCTTCGGCCGTACCCGGCGCCGCGTGCGGCTCGGCCGCCGCCTGCTCGGTCGAGATCGCTTCGCCAAACAGGATGTTGTCGCCCTGCGGCGTGTCTCCCGCCACGATGCCGCGGTCCTCTACCCAGCCCGAGAGCGGCGGCTCTGCCTGCTCGTTCGAGAACGCCGGGACATCCTGCTCGCGCACCGTCTCTATGTCCGTGTTCGCATACACGCGGAGCCAGTGCGCGCTGCGCTCGAGGATGACCACCTCGCGGCCCGGCGTCACCGTGCCCAGCTTGCTCGAGGACGTGTCCCCCTGGATGTAGAGAGGCGTGGGCCGGATCACGGTCGCGCGCGGCGCATCGCGGGGCGGCGGCGGCGCCGGATGTTGCGGCTGCTTCTGACCCTGCAGCGGCAAGGCGCACGCCGCAAGCACCAGGGTGGCTGCCGCGACCGAGAGTGGGCGTGAGGGGAGGAGGAAAGCGATAGGCATGGAGGTTGCTCTCATTGTCACCGATGGTGGGACGCAAGTCGCCGTGCGAGCGGTAGCGCGGCCACCTGCAGCTTGGGTCAATCACAACCAGCCGGCAAATACGCCAGGAAATTAACCCATAGTTACGTTCCACGTGGAAGACTCGGACTGCTGCATTGTTCCACGTGGAACATTTCAGCCAGCTCAACTCTGCCCCAGGATCTCGCGCAACAACTCCGGCTCAATATTGCTGCCGCTGACCACCGCAACCGCCTTGCGGTAGGGAAGCATGGCCGGCTGGTGAAAGAGCAGTGCCGCGGCGGCGACCGCGCCGCTCGGCTCCGCAATCAGGCCAGTTTGTTCATAGATGGTGCGCAGGGCGGCACGTATCTCCTCCTCGGTAACCGTCACAATGGCGTCTACAAACGCCCGGATGTGCTCGAAGTTCAAGAGCCCCAGCGACTGCGTGCGGAGGCCGTCAGCGAGTGTGCGCGTGGTCAGCTCGGCCGGCCAGATAGCCAGCCTGCCGGTGGCCAGGCTCTCCTGCGCGTCTGCTGCAAGCGCCGGCTCCACGCCTACCACGCGAACCTCCGGACGCTGATGCCGGATGGCGGCCGCGACGCCCGACAGCAGGCCGCCGCCGCTCACCGGCACGAGCACCAGGTCCACGTCAGGGATCTCTTCGAGGATCTCGAGGCCGCAGGTTCCCTGGCCCGCGATGATGGCGCGATCATCGTAGGGCGGAATCATGACGTAGCCGTGTTCCTGCTCCAGTTGCTCGGCGCGCGCCTTGCGCTCCGCGCTGCTCGCTGTCTCCACAAAGATGATCTCGGCGCCCAGCGCCCGGGTCGCTTCGATCTTGACCGCAGGCGCGGTCCGCGGCATCACGATCACCCCTCTTGCTCCCATCGCGCGCGCCGCGTAGGCCACGCCCTGCGCATGGTTGCCGCTGGAGTAGGTGAGCACGCCGCGTCCGCGCTCCGCTGCCGTAAGCCCGGCAATCTTGTTGTACGCCCCGCGCAGCTTGAAGCTGCCGATAGGCTGAGCCCCTTCATTCTTCAGCCACGTCTGACCATGCACGCCCGGGGCCTGCAGCGGAACCAGCGGCGTGCGCGCGGCGGTGCCGGCGATGCGCTGCTGCGCCGCACGGAACTCTGCCAGGGTGACGAGGGTCTCTGCCATGCTGCCATGATAGATTCGCCGCGTGGATTTACGAATATTGCCCACGAGCAAAACAGTTGCGCCAAGAGAAAGAGGCGGCCGCTCTTGGCGCCGCCTCTTTCGCTGCAGGGTGAAGTTTCGAGAATTAGACTTCGAGAATGACGGGCATGATCAGTGGCCGCCGGCTGGTGTGCTTCTGCAGGTAGCGCTTCAGGTCGACGCGGATCTTTTCCTTCATTACGCCGGGGTCGGCCTTCTCCTCCGCGCTTGAGCTCTCGAGCGTCTGGGTCAGGACGTTGCGTGCGTCGTTCAGCACCTGCGAGTCCGCGCCTACAAAGCCGCGGCTGATCAACTCCGGTTGGCGCTCCACCTTGCCGGTCAGCTTGTTGATGGTCAGGATGGGCAGCACGATGCCGTCTTCCGACAAGTGACGGCGATCGCGAATCACCAGGTCGCCGACCACGTCCGCTGTCGAGCCGGAGTCGATGCAGACGCGGCCGGCGGTCACCTTGCCGGACTTCTTCGCGGTCGTTGCTGTCAGCTCCAGGATGTCGCCGTCCTCGATCAGGATGGACTGCCCGATCACGCCGGTGTTGGTTGCGAGTTCGGCGTGCTTCTTCAAGTGGCGGAAGTCGCCGTGCACGGGGATGAAGAACTTGGGCCGCAGCAGGTTGATGAGCAGGCGCTGCTCTTCCTGCGACGCGTGGCCCGAGACGTGGATAAGCCCCGAGGAGCCATCGTCGTAGATGATCTCCGCCTCGCGGCGATAGAGGTGGTCGATGACGCGGTAAATCGACTTCTCGTTGCCGGGGATGACGCGGGAGGAGAGCAGAACGGTATCGCCGGGCGAGATGCGGGCCTGCTTGTGGTTGTCGACCGCGGCGCGGGAGAGCGCGCTCATGGGCTCACCCTGCGTGCCGGAGATCAGCACCATCACGTTTGATGGTGCATGGTCGCCGATCTGGCCGGGGTGAATGAGCAGCCCGCCAGGCAGCTTGAGGTAGTTCAGGTCCTGCGCAATCTCGGTGGACTCCATCATGGACCGGCCGACGATGGCGACCTTGCGGCCGTGCTTGTAAGCGAGGTCGAGCGCGATCTGGATGCGATAGATGGAGGAGGAGAAGCAGGAGAAGAAGAGCTTCTTCCTGGTGCGCTGGAAGATCTCGTCGAGGCGCGGCTTGACCGCCCACTCGGACGGCGTGTAGCCGCCTCGGTCGGTGTTGGTCGAGTCCTGCAGCAGGGCGAGCACGCCCTTCTGGCCGTACTCGGCAAACTTGTGCAGGTCAAAGGGCTTGCCATCGGGCGGTGACAGGTCGATCTTGAAGTCGCCGGTGTGCACGATGACGCCGACCGGCGTTTCAATCGCCAGCGCAACGCAGTCCACCAGCGAGTGGGTAACGCGGATCGGCTCCACCGTAAAGGCGCCGAGCTTGAACTTGGCGTTGGGAGCAATCTCGATCAGCTCGGTGTTGTCGAGCATCTTGTGCTCGTCGAGCTTGCCTTCCACATAGGCCAGGGTGAACTCGGTCCCGTACACGGGAACGTTAATTTCGGAAAGGATCCACGGCAGGCCGCCGATGTGGTCCTCGTGGCCATGCGTC
>DASWUY010000262.1:0-2609 GCA_036401435.1 Acidobacteriaceae bacterium
TTTTCGGTGTGTGCACCATCGCGACCAGTGCGCAAACCAGCCCCACCATCATGGCCATCGGCGACTCGATTACAGATGGCGTCGATTACACCGGCAGCTCCCACGCAGGGTTCCGAGATCCCGTTTCGGCGCTGCTTGAACAGGATGGGTACGCCTTCACCTACGTTGGCGTAGCCGACGATAACCCCAGCCAGCAGTTGCTGTCATCGGGCGAGACCCACCACAACGGCTACGGCGGTTTCAACATCGAGGACATCACCGCCAACCTCAACGGGGTCGCAGACCCGCAGGGCGGCGGGGCAGCCAACCTTGGCGGGTACTGGCTCACGGGCGGGCATCATACTGGCCGCAGCGCCGTCTATCCCACCTACATCCTGCTGCACATCGGCACCAACAGCATCCGGCAGCAATCGCAGACAGTCGATCAGGATTACGTGAAACTGGTGCAGGAAATACACAGCCTCACACCCGGCACGGTCATCCTGATCGCCGGCATCATCCCTATAGCCAACGATGCCGGCTTCCTGAAGACGATCACCAAGTTCGACAAGTACCTCGCCACGTTGCCCAGCAAGTACTACTACTGCAAGTACGTGGACATGCTGCACCCTTTTCTCAACCCGGACGGCACGGCGAACGCAAGCCTGCTCGGCCCGGACTATATCCACCCCGTTCTGGCCGGCTACCAGGTGATGGCAGCGCAGTGGGCCAGCAAACTCGAAAGCCTCTCCGCACCAAAGTAACGGCGCGGCATGCCCGGGGCTGGTGCGCGGCCTGAACATCGCAACACGACAAGCAGCGAGACAGCAGGAGTGCTGCACCATCGCACCCCTGCTGTTTCGCCTCGCGACCGGGTCTCCACAGTCAGAAACCTCGGCTTAGTCGTGCGGCGTCTCTCCCGTGAACGGGCTGCAGCACGGCGGTCTCACCGGCGCATACTCCATCACCTCAATGCGTGACTGGAGCGGATCGTGCAGGTTGATCTGCCACTTCCCATCAAGACCCAGATGGGTGCCACCATCTGCAGGCCGCTGCCAGCCATTGGCGGCGAGCATCTTCGCTGCCGCCTGGATGTCCGTCACTCCCAGCGAGATGTGATTCGCGCCTCCCAGTTGTGCCGCATCCGGGCTGGCCGGCAGATTCAGCATGTACTCGATCCAGTCGCTCCCCTCGGGTACCTGCATGTTCACCCAGTCCGCCACGCCATCCTTGTAACCGCCCTGCCAGTACAGTCGGCAGCCAAGTATGTCGTGGTAGAAGCGATCCTCCGCTGGCCGGTCACGCACAATAATGCCGGCATGCACCAAGCGGTGAGAGACCTGGTCCCGGTATCCGTCCGCCGCCGGCGGCGCTGCGTTCGCCGCACTGCGAAAGACCAGGTGATGGCCCTCCGGGTCAAGCACTTCCAGGCCATCCGCATCCATCGTGCTGCGCACCCCCTTGCTCAGCAGATAGCCCCGCATGGCATCAACGTCGGTAGTGTAGAGGGCGATCTGGAGCAGCTGGTCGCCGCCCTCTACCGACGGACGCGAGACCACCTGGATCGACTGCGTTGCGGAGAGGCGGAAGATGCTGGTCGCACCGGACCTGACTCGCGGCAGCCCCAGCTGGTGCTGGTAAAAGCTATCCGAGCCTCCGTCAGGAAGCCCTGCAAAGCGCACCCAGGCAATGCCGGTGATGGGTGGGCGCGACGTGGGCGCGGCTGCAAGCAGCGGCCCCACCAGGGTGAAGCAGGCGGAAAGAAGCGCGGCAATCCGGATCATGGTAGATAGAGTAAGCGCAACGCCGCACGCCGCGCATGCCTCCCACCCAGGGAATTGAAGGCCCGCGCAGCGCCCTCGCCTCCAGGCTAGCGGCTCATCGTCTGCGCTCTACTGCTCTACCCGGCGTAGCACGATCAGTACGCTGGTCGGAAAGCGCGTATTTGGATTCCGCGAGGGATCGGACCCGTCCGGCGGCGGGCCTACGGCGGGACGCGCGCCACTCGGGGCTTCGGCCTGCGCCCGGCTCGTCGCTACGGTGCGCTGCAGTTCCAGCTGGTCCCCTTCCATCGTGCCCGAGTACGCATTGTTGCCCGCCTTGAAGTGAATGGTCCGGCCCTCCACCTTGCCGTCCGTAAGCGGCACGCCCGCGTCTCCACCGCCGAAGAACCCTCCACCGCCGCCTTCCATGCTGCCGGTCAGGCTGCTTCCCTCCTGGTGCAGGGTAAACACCATCGTTCCATCGCCCACGAAACCGGGAAGCCCGGTCGTGCTCCCGGATGCCGCAATCGGCCTCCACAGCCCGGTCAGACCCGCGCCCACCGGCACCTCTCGCTTCCAGGGCGCGACCTGCGGACGCAGCGCAACCTCTTTCGTCGCAAGGGTCACGGTGGCGGAAGTGAGGCCCGCAGACTCCGCCGTCACCGTGATGCTTCCCGCCGCACTCGCCGCCTGCACAATCGCCATGCAGGAGCCGCAAAATGCCTTCCGCACCGTCCCCTTGTCCGCTTCGTGATCGGTCGGGTCTCCGTTGCCCACGCCGATCAGCTTGCCGGCCCCAGACACGCGAAAGCTCACCACGTTGTCGCTCATCGGCAGCACGCGCCCTTGCGCATCCTGCACCTCGAC
>DASWUY010000263.1:0-4220 GCA_036401435.1 Acidobacteriaceae bacterium
CGTACACCAGCGCCCTGCCGGGGTCTGGCTGCCTGGCCACTGCTGGCTGCTTGACCACCTTGACAGAGAATCGCGCCTGTTCCGGGCCGCAGCCAGCCTGCTGTCGCAGGTCGCCGGCCTGGCCCCGCGCTTGCGCTGAGAGTATCAGGATCACGGTTACAAATAGCTGCGCCTTCATGCCTCGCTCCTGCACGGGCGTCCCCTTTTGCTGCCACGGGCGCCTCACCGTGAGAAGACGGCTCGCCAGGGACAAAGGACCCACCTGCGCGTGCGGCTCGCGAGGCGCACGCGCTCTCTCGTTCCGCAGAGCTAGTCCAGCCGCACCAGGTAAGCCGCGCCCTCTTCCGGCTGCAGTTGCGCCTGCAGCGCGATGGCACGAGCCTTGTCGTCATTGGCAGGGCGGATGCGCACCCAGTGGCCGGTAGGCCCGGTAAACTCGACCACGTTTGCCGTCTGGTACCGCCGCTGCAGCTTCTGCTGCAGCTGCACGGCCTTGCCCCCATGCTGGAAGGCGCCTACCTGCACGCACCAGCGGCCTCCCTCGGCAATCGGTTTGGGCGCTTCAAAGACCTCGATCCGCACCGTCGCCGTGCCCGGCAGCCACACGCCAATCGACTTGGCTGAAGCCACGGAGAGATCGAGCACCCGCCCCGGCACAAAGGGCCCCCGGTCCGTCACCCGCATCACGGACGCCTCGCCGGTATTGAGGTTGGTTACCCGCAGCAGCGAGCCCATGGGCAAAGTTCGGTGCGCGGCCGAGAGCATGTTCTCGTCAAAGATCTGCCCGTTGGCGCCGCGCCGCCGATTGTAGGGCGGCCCGTACCAGCTGGCCGTACCCGTCTCCGTGTAGATGGGCGCGTGGCTGGCCACAAAAGCCCGGTCTGCCGGCTCGCCTGACACAGTGAGGGGAGCCGCGACCGCCGGAGCGGGTATGGCCGCAGGCGGCGTGGCGCGCGGTGACGGAAGACTGGGCGCAACGGCCGGCTCCGCGGGAGCAGGCGCGGGAGGCGGCGTGTAAGCGACCTGTTTATGGCCGCAGCCCGCCGCCATGGTAAGCCCCGCCAGCGCCGCAACGCGCCAGCCGGCAGTCACCGTCGCCCCTGGCCAGATCAAGGCTGGGCACTCGCAGGCCCAGGCTCAGCGGCGCGCTCAGCAGCAGGCCCGCCTGGCTCGCCGGCCTGGCTGGCGCGGCGGTCCAGGTGTTCCGCCATGCGGTGCAGCTGCTCGGCTGCGGCGCGCAGCCCCAGTGATGAGCTGCGCCGTACCTCCGGCACCACTTGGTCGTTCAGGTAGGCGATCAGCCGCGCCACCTCCGCCTCCAGCTCCTTGGTAGCACTCCGTCCGCGCGTGGTCTCCGCCATCCTGTCCTCCGCCTGTCGAGTCCTGATAGCCTCAAGTATTCGAGCTTGACCCTGCGGCGGTCAATGGCAGAGTGGCGAGGGGGAGTCCGTTGTTGCACCCTGCCCCGACTCCCCCATGCGCCCTGCACGCGGCGATACTCTTTACATGCCCTGCTCTTTTTCCTCTTGCGAGGGGTCGAAGAGAGGGACGCTAGAAAACGCCGTCCCAGAGACGAGCCTGCGAGGACCCCTGTGCGCAACCATCCCCTGTCGTCTGCCAAGCGGCCCCTCACGCTGCTCCTGCTGCTCCTCCTCGCTCGTCTGCCGCTCGCGGCCCAGCAGCAGGGCGAGCCCGGCGGCCCCGTCCATGTGCCGGCCACGCGGTCCAACGCAGCTGCTGCCGTAGAGCGGCGCCGCTGGTCCGGCATCGTCGAGCCCGGCGAGCGCGTTCCTGAGCTTACCGTCAAGGACAAGTTCCTCTTCCCGTTGCACGAGACGCTGCGCCCCGTGGCTCTGCTGCCTATGGCCGTCTCCGGCGGCTGGGGCGTCCTTGAGAACACCGACCCCAAGTACGGCACCAACTCCGAGGGCTTTGGGGAGCGCGTGGGCGCCGCAGCCCTGCGCCAGGCCAGCACCCGCTTCTTCTCCGACGGCCTGCTGCCGGTCCTGTTTCATGAAGACCCGCGCTACTACCGCAAGGCCTACGGCAGCTATCGCGAGCGCGGCTATTACGCCATTGAGCGCGTTGCCGTCGACCAGCGCGACAGCGGCGGCCGCGGCATCAACTTCGCTGACATCCTGGGACGCGGCATGGCCGCCGCGCTCACCCAGACCTACTACCCCGAGCGCAGCATCAACGGCAGCGTGGTCCTGCGCACCTGGGGCGTCTCCCTCGCAGGCGATGCCGGGGTCAACCTGTTTCAGGAGTTCTGGCCCGACATCAAGCGCAAGGTTTTCACGCGCCACTAGGCCGCTCCATGCCTGCATGCAGGCCGGAACGCGCCCCCATTCAGTCACACTAGTACCCACCCGGGTGCCAAATCTCGCCATTCAGCCTAACTTCATACGGGTTCTGCGGCCGGCCGGCTATCTTTAGAACAGTTCCGTTGTCCGCGCCTCCAGGCGCCGCACCCAGGAGAAAAGAAACGCATGTCCAAAGCAGTCAAGTACGCCGAGAGAACACTGACCATCGCAGCCCAGGGCGCGTGGACTGTTTTCGAAAAGCTCAACAGCATCAAGCCGAACGCGAGCTTTACCCCCAAGTGGTCGGACAAGCCGCTGTTGAAGTCATACCAGAAGGAAAAGCCTCCTCTGGGCTGGCCGCGTACCACTGACTCGCTGTGCCCGCGCTGCGTGCCGGAGATCCGCCAGCAGATCGTCGATGGCAAGCTGCCGCACGAGATCCTGCTCAACGAGAAGGTCGGCGAGATCAAGGCGCAGATCATCGAGCGCGATGGCAAGATCCTGATGGTCAAGGACTGCCCCAAGCACGGCCACTTTGAAGACGTGATGTCGATTGACACGGAGTTCTTCAAGCACCTGGAAGAGGTGTTCCCGGGCCGCGACATCAAGGCGCACAACGACGAAGGCCTGCACAACCACGGCACGTCGACCGTGACCCACGGCCGTGGCTCAGTGCTGACGATCGACCTCACCAATCGCTGCAACATGATGTGCGACCCGTGCTTCATGGACGCCAACCAGGTTGGCTTTGTCCACGAGCTGACGTGGGACGAGATCAAGACCATGCTCGACAACGCCATCACCATCAAGCCGCGCCGGCAGATGTCGGTGCAGTTTTCAGGGGGCGAGCCGACCCTGTCGCCCTACTTCCTCGACGCCATCGCGTATGCGCGCAAGGTGGGTTACAACTCGGTGCAGGCAGCCACCAATGGCATTGAGTTTGCAAAGTCAAAGGAGCTCTGCCGCGCTGCCGGTGAGGCGGGTCTGCGCTATGCGTACCTGCAGTTTGATGGCGTGGGGAATGCCGCCAACTCGCACCGCAAGCTCGGCAACGCCTTCGACGTCAAGCTGCAGGCCATCCACAATTTGCACGAGGCCGGCGTCGACATCGTTCCCGTGACCTGCATCATCAACGGCATCAACAACGAGCAGGTGGGCCGCATCATCCAGTTCGCGCTCGACAATCCCAAGCGCATCAACTTCATCTCCTTCCAGCCGGTCTCCTTTACCGGCCGCGACGAAGATGTGACCGATGAGCGCCGCGAGGCGCAGCGCTACACCCTCTCGCACATGGCGCACGATGTGAAGAACCAGACCGGCCTCGGCGAGCCGACCCGCGACTGGTTCCCCATCTCCTTCATGTCCACTTTCTCGGACTGGGCCGACCTGGTCCATGGCCCGAACCACGACTGGGGCCAGCTCTCCTGCGGCTGCCACCCGAACTGTGGCATCGGCATGGCGCTGATGATCGACAAGGAGACCAAGGAAGCCGTGCCCGTCACTGCCTTCCTCAACGCCGATCGTTTGGCCAAGGACGTTGCCAAGATCAACGACGCGGCGCGCGGCAAGTTCCTGTCAATCGCCGGTGTCACGCTGGCGCTGCTGCGCAACTACGATCCGACCAAGTCGCCCACGCACTTCCGCATCCTCGACCTGCTGGCGAAGTTCGACAAGTGCTTCGGCGCGACCGGCCGCAACTACGGCAAGGTCACTGCCGACCGCAGCATGGCCGACATCGAAAAGCGCCGCAACGATCGTTGGAACTTCCTGTTCATCGCGGGCATGTGGTTCCAGGACCTGTTCAACTACGATTTCCGCCGCACCGAGCAGTGCATCATCCCTTACGCGACCCAGGAGGGCGAGATCAGCTTCTGCGCCTATAACACGGGCGTGGGCTGGCGCAATATCATCGAGAAG
>DASWUY010000264.1:0-1818 GCA_036401435.1 Acidobacteriaceae bacterium
GCGGCTTCCGCCACCCCGTGCGTCTTCGCTCCTGAATTGCCGGCAAAGTCGAAAGCGAGGACACTGCGCTGGTCCATCTGCACGCGGCGCGGCCGGCTAAAGCTTTCAATCGATAAGAGACTCGCCACGCTTACCTGCGACTTCCCGTCGAGCATCTGCCCGGGCGGCGTATGCTCCGCCTTCTCTACTTCCTTGGTCACGCGCTCGGTCTCCTTGCTCTCCTCAGCGGCGACGAGCGGTTTGCCGTCCTTAGCAAGCAGGCGGTGCACCTGGTGCGAGTTCACGTAGAAGACCTGTGACTCCCGCCGCTCGACCTTCCTGGGGCTTCCGTTCTTATCCAGCTCCGTGATGGTCTGGCGCTCTCGAAAGGTATAGCTCTCGCGCGTCTTGTCCAGCTCGCGCTGGTGCGCCTGCACCTGCTGCATCAGGGTGCGTATGTCGGGTATCGGGGGTTCCTGCTCAGCACACGCGACCCGCAAGCCAGGGCCCAGCGCAAGCGCCAGGCAGAGCAGGGTACCCAAGGAGCGGCTGGGGAATCCGAACGCGCCGAACGCGCCGCTGCAGTCTTTGAGGTGCATTCGAAGATCGCAAAAGAGAGGGGTCTGCGCTATCATTTGCGATACCTACTTATGATCATATCGCTGTTTAGTTTCGGAATGAACTGGGCACTCTACACCTTTACCTTCTATGGTTTGACGCTGATCATGCACCAGTTTCACAGCGCTTACAGCGAGTCGACATTCAAGATCGCTTTCCTGATCGGACTGGTCGACGCGATCTTCCTCAAGCTCGTACGCATGTGCAGTTTTAACGTGAACGCCATCCTGCTGTTTGTGCTGTGCGCCGGGTTGAACTACATGCTCATTCGCGGTACCAGCGGCCTCGCCCAGACCTACTATGTGACGGGGCATATGGCGCCTACCATCGCAGCCATCGTGCTCGCCTTTGTCATGCTCGCCTTCAACATGTTCAAAGCCAAGTTCATGTCCCACGAGTGGCAGTAGCGCCAAGCCGGCCCTTCAGCCGGTAGTCGCATCCTTGCCAGGCAGCAGCGTGCTTCTTTGTGGCGTTCTTACTGGGGAGAGGTCCGAGCGGCAGCAGGACGAGTGGATCGCCCATGCCGCCCACCCGCCCGCAGCCCTCTGGCGGGCTGGCGTCTTGCGGATGCAGGTGCGAACGTCGACCTGGCATCTGCTGCCGCGGATGGAGCGGGACCAACCGCACGGATCCCTACGACCGGGCTGTTTTCGGCAGCCATCGCGAGGGGCTGGCTGCTATTCGCTGCCAGCCCTGCCTGCGCGGCCGGCGGAGTGGCGCTGCCGATCAGCAGCCCGCCGCCCAGCAGACAGGTAATGGACGCGGCAATCCCGATTGGCGCCCAGCTGCGAAACGCAGACTGCCGCACGGACTGCGGCGCGGCGCCTAGCCGCTTCTCTACTGCGAGCCGCTGCAGCAGGCGTTCTTCCAGGCCCGGCGCTGGCTCCACCAGGTGGAAGGCGGCGAGGAGCTGGTCCATCTCCGGCGATGCAACCGCCTGTGCAGGCGTGCCTCTCAAGCGTGTGTTCATGATTGCCTTCCAGGTCGCGGGGTCTTCTCATCGTTGGCCAGCATCAGGGCGAGCGCATGTCGTGCGCGAAAGAGCCTGGACCGAATGGACGATTCGCTGGTCGAGAGCACAGCCGCGATCTCCGCGGTCGAGAGTTCCTCCACCGCTGAGAGCAGAAGAGCCTCGCGTTCCTTGCGCGGCAGCGCATCCATGCGGTTCAGGATGCGGCGGACGCTCTCTGCAGCGATCGAAAGCGACTCGGCCCCGGGGCC
>DASWUY010000265.1:0-2041 GCA_036401435.1 Acidobacteriaceae bacterium
TGCTCGCCGTCGCGCAGGGTGGTGTCGAAGAAGAGTACCCGGTCATCCATGATGCGGATCGCGTCCTCGCGTTTCGTTCTCGAACGGCTGCTTCAAGGAGTGTGGCAGTAGTGGATCGATACTTCAAGACGCAAATTATGCCGCCATTGATAAGCGCAGCTTATGATTGGAGGGATTGCGGAGTGACGGAGCAGGAGACGTTATGGACCTGGCACAGCTGGAAACCTTCCTGGCCATTGTGGAGGAGCGCGGCTTCTCGCGGGCGGCAAACCGGCTGCATCGCACGCAGCCTGCAGTAAGCCAGTCCATGCGGCGCCTGGAGGAGGAGCTCGGGGAGCGTCTCTTTGAGCGCTATGCCCGCGACGGGACGCTGACGGCGGCCGGCGAGGTGCTGCGCGGGTATGCGGAGCGGCTGCTGCAGCTGAGCAGTGAAGCGGCGTCTGCGGTGGATGAGCTTCGCTCGCTGGCGAGAGGGCGGCTTACGGTCGCGGCCAACGAATATACCTCGCACTTCCTGCTGCCGTGCCTCGAAGTGTATCGCCAAGCCTGCCCGCAGATCAGCATCTACGTGCAGCGGAGCCTGGCCAGCCGCATTCCCGATGAGATCCTGCAGCGGTCGATCGAGCTTGGAGTGCTGTCCTTCCGACCCGAGCAGCCGGGTCTGGACGCGGTGTGCGTGTACGAGGACAGCGTGGCCTTTGTCGTCGACCGGAAGCACCCTCTTGCCGGGCAGAAGCGTGTCTCGGTGAAGGAGCTGGGGGCGCAGAACTTCATCGGGCATAGCGTCCCGTCGCCCTTGCGGCGGCAGATCACCGAACTCTTTGAGCGGTACAAGACGCCGCTGCATACGGGCGTGCAGCTGCCATCGCTCGAGGCGATCAAGCGGTTTGTCTCGATGGGCGCGGGCGTGGCGATCCTGCCGGGACTGGCAGTGCAGCAGGAGGTAGCGCGCGGCGAGCTGATCCAGATCGAGGTGCCGGAGCTGGATGGGCGGCGGCGGCTGTGGCTGGTGTGGCGGCGGCAGAGCACGCTGTCGCACGCGGCACGCGCCCTGTGCAAGGTGCTGGAGACGCGAGCCGCGGAGCGTGGAGCCCCTTTTCTGTTTGAGCCGGGGCAGCAGTAGGACCGCAGCTTACAACCGGGTGAGGCTGAGAGTCTAACGCTGGGAAGCCGAGGCTCTCCCCCGGGTAGCCGGCGGGTGAATCGGCTGTCAGCGGAGCGCCTGCGTGCTGAAGCGGGTGGCGACGGGTACAATGAGGCACGGGGCGCGCGCAGGAGCTTGGGCGCAATCCACAGATGACAAAGGGCGAAAGCTTGCGACTGCGGTTGTCGAGGCGAGGGGTTCACGAACGAATGAAGAAATGGATGTTGTTGCTAGCCTGCCTGCCGGTAGCGGCCGCGGGCCATGCCCAGGAAAGCCGGCAGGACGCGAGTGTAAGCGGGGCGGGCTTTTTCCCGAGAGCGGTGAACGCGAATGCCGTGCATGAATCCAACACGATCGGGTACGGTCTGCTGGGCAGCTACCGGTACATGGTGACGCCGCACCTGGCGGGCGAGGCGAACTACGGGTTCGACCGGGACATTTTCAAGTACGCGTCGAGCCAGGGCTACACGCGGGTGCATACGCAGTTCCAGGAGTTCTCTGCCGAGGCCGTTTACAGCGCCTTCTCGTACCACAATCTCTACCCGTTTATTGAAGGCGGGATCGGCGGATACCTGTTCGGCATTATCAACGACAGCAAGACGAGCGTAGCCACCGGAACCCTGAAGAGCAGCACCACCATCGGCGTGCCCTTTGGCGGGGGCGTGGCCTATGAGCTGAGCCCCAGCTTCGATATCCGCGTCGCGTACCGCGGGATCGTGGTCAAGGCGCCCAGCTTCAATGCGCCGTCCGGGTACACGAATACGGGACGATACTTCACCATCACGAACCCGGTAATCGGGGTCGCGTACCACTTCTAGGCGGGAGCCGCGATGGGCTCGGGAGAGCCCCGTCGCGGCTGCGAGGTTAGAAGATGCGGTAGGCCACGCCTGCGCCTAC
>DASWUY010000266.1:0-1695 GCA_036401435.1 Acidobacteriaceae bacterium
GGAGCTCAGAGCCGAAGGCGATGACGAGGGACTCCTCGGCGGCGAGGGCGCTCTTGAACTTCTCTGCTGTGTCGTCGGGGATGAAGTCAGTCGTCTCACCGGCCAGGTAGCCAAGCAGGGAGCTGTAGCCGTCAGCAGGGATCTGCAGCGCGGCTCTGGCCTGGCGGCGCAGCTTGATCTCCATGTGGTTGGCGAGGTAGAGCCGGGCACGGTTGAGGCGCACGTTGGTGCGGACGGCCCAGCCGAGCGCGGGGTGCTGCTCGGTGGGATCGTTGCCCAGGATGAGGATGGCAGGGGCGGTGGAGAAGTCGGCCAGGCTGGCGGCGCGGCCGGGCTTGCCGCGCAGGGCGGCGACAAAGGTGGCGTAGTCGGCGGTGCGGTGGTGGTCGATGTTGTTGGTGCCGAGCACGCCGCGCGCAAACTTTTGCAGGAGGTAGTTCTCTTCATTGGTGGTGCGGTTGGAGCCGATGATGCCGATGGCTTGGCCGCCGCGGGTGTCACGCACCTGGCGCAGGCGGCTGCCTACGTGGGCCAGCGCTACCTCCCAGGTGACGGGCTGGAGCCGGCCGTCGGGCTGGCGAACGAGGGGGTGACGGAGCCGGTCGGCATGGGTGGTGAAGTCAAAGGCGTAGCGGCCCTTGATGCAGAGGAAATCGTTGTTGATGCCGCTCTTGTCGCGGTTGTCGCCGCGCACGATCTCGGCGCCCTCGGCGTCGCGCCGGGTGCCGAGGGTGGTCTTGCAGCCATCGCCGCAGTGGGTGCAGATGGTGGCGGTGTGGTTCATCTCCCAGGGGCGCGTCTTGTAGCGGTAGGCGCCGGAGGTGAGCGCGCCTACGGGGCAGATGTCGATGCACATGCCGCACTCTTCGCAGTCCAGGTGGTCCTGCTCGTTGGGGGCGATGACGGCGGCGGCGCCGCGGTTCTGGACGCCGAGCGCCCAGACGTCCATGCCCTCGCCGCAGACGCGGACGCAGCGGTAGCAGAGGATGCAGCGGGGGCGGTCAAAGAAGACGACAGGAGACCACTGCTGCTCTTCGCGATGGTTCTTGATCTCGACGAAGCTAGAGCCTGCGGCGCCGTACTTGAAGGTCATGTCCTGGAGCTCGCACTGGCCGCCGGCGTCGCAGACGGGGCAGTCGAGGGGGTGGTTGCCGAGCAGGAGTTCGAGGGTGGACTTGCGGGCCTGCGCGATCTCGGGCGACTCGGAGACGACGACCATGCCCTCGGTGACCGGGGTGGTGCAGGCGGTCTGGAGCTTGGGCATCTTCTCGATGCGCACCACGCACATGCGACAGGCGGCCTGGAGCGAGAGGCCGGGGTAGTAGCAGAAGGCGGGGATCTCGATGCCGGAGGCCTTGCAGGCGTCAATGAGCAGCGTGCCGGCGGGGGCGGTGAGAGTCTTGCCGTCGACGGTGAAGGTTACGTCAGCCATGCTGTTCCACCAAAAACACTAGTTTGTCTGAATTGTAGAAGGGTGACACTGCCTGTTCTCTCAGAGTTGCAGCAGCATGATTCACGATGGTGATCAGCGCCCCTTGTTGAGTCGCCAACCTAAGCACATGTGTTTGCCCCTCGTGTAGCGGGGCTAATACTCGCAAGGCCGTGCACCGAGCGGGGTTGCGGGTCAGTACCTTCGGCTTCGGTCATCCGCTACGGCCTCCGTCCAGGTTATGCAGGCGGTCGTCATGCTCATCA
>DASWUY010000267.1:0-1586 GCA_036401435.1 Acidobacteriaceae bacterium
GGCTGCGGTAAGGAAGAACGCGCAGCCCGGCGCCGTCTGGCACTCGGTGAGTGGGGCGGCGGTGGAATGGTCGCGGAGCGACGCCGGAGCCGGCGCCGGAGGTGGCGCTGGAGGCGGGGCAGCCGGCGGTGCTGCGGGCTGCACTGCGGGTGGCGCGGCGTGCTGCGCCTTCCACTCAAGGAACGTCCGCCAGAGGCCAAGCCGGCTGATGGTCGGCGGAGTGAGGCGGGCGCAGGACCGCGCAGACCACTTGACGATGCTCGCGTGAGTCGCTGGTCCGAAGACGGTGGGGGCGTTGTTCTTGTAGCGGTCCGCGCCGCTGGATGCCCAGTACTCGACTCCGCGCCGGAGGTCAGCTGGAGGCGGGGCGAGGTTCGGAGGGCAGAGGCGGCCTCTGTCTGCCGCACCGAGGTGGCGGGCCAGACCGTCCTGCCCCGGGTCCAGCACGTCCGGGACCGTGGTGGTGAGGATGTGGATGGCAGTGGGCAGCAGGTAGAAGGGCGTGAGGATGGCGCGTGGGTCGTGCTCGCCTACGGACGCCGCGTGCTTGCGCGCCAGGACAGCAGTGGGGTGGGCTGGGTCCGTTGTCTCTAGTCGCTGCAGGCGGCTGATGAAGCGCAGCTCGTCCTTCAGCACCTCCGCGCGGAAGGAGGAGACGCCGCACATGACCAGCGTGCCGAGCTGGTGTGTGGTGGTAGGGAGGTGGAGAGCGGCGCGGAGCGGAGCAGCGAACTTGTTCTGGAACAGACGGGCGGCCTGGTCGCTGGTGTCACGCGCCCAGAACATGGCTCCGTACATGCAGGATGGGATGACGAAGCCGTTGATGAGCGTCCTGATAACGCTGAGGGACGGCTCTGTTGCTCGCAGCGCCACGCGCATGACGCGGGCCGAGGCAGACCTGCAGGCCGCCAGGGCACGCCGGCGGTGCAGCGTCCAGGATAGTTGATGCGCGGCCAGGTCGAGCCCCAAGTAGGTGTAGCTCTCAGCGAGGCCAATGGTGAAGCCGCAGACCTGGAAGCCCGAGTAGGCTGCCTGCTGTGCAGCTGTCGGGTGCTCCTGCTGGGCATGGAAGAGGACGATCTTGGTCTTGTCGGGCCCGAACTGCATGCGCGAGTCGCGGCACCATTGGTCGAGGTGGTCGATGGCCCTGAGCATGTGGGCGCGGTACGAGGCGTTCACCGTCTTGACAGTCGCTGTGTCGGGTAGGCGCAGCAGCGCGCTGGGGACGATGGCGGCGTCGTCGGCGAAGAGCACCGGCTTGACCAGTGCGCACTGGCTGTCGGTGAGGATGGCTCGGGCAGCCGATTCGATGAAGACCAGGAAGAGCAGTGGGCTCAGCACGCAGCCCTGCGGCACGCCGTACTTGATCTCCTGCCAGGCGGAGCAAAGCGAGTTGTCCACCGTGCGGATGCGGCGGGGGCGGAGGAACGAGCGTATCCACAACCACGCCTTCCCGCAGACGCCGGCGTCGTGCAGGCGCTGCAGGAGGATTGTGTGGTCCACGCGGTCGAACGCCCTCTTGATGTCGAGGAAGAGGACAGGGCAGAGCGGGCGCCGCTTGTCGCCTGTGATGACGTGCAGCAGGC
>DASWUY010000268.1:0-4669 GCA_036401435.1 Acidobacteriaceae bacterium
TCCTCGCGGACGGCATACTGCTGCATGCCGTTCTGATGGGATCGACGATGCTTTTTCTGCACGGCGTTATTGGTCCGGCAACTCTCATTGCAGTGCAGGTCCTGAACGCTGCCTTGTTCTTTGTGTTTCGCCTGGGTTGGCGAGAGGTGGCTAGGCATTTTGCTCGCGGGCTATGCGCTAACGGGGGAACGCGGTGACGTGCACGAGCCTGGGATTGCATTCTTGGGTAAGGAGAGCGCCTTTACGACGTGAATCACGACTGCTTGCCCGATGCAGCGCGGCCGCGGCAGGGGAGTATCCGCAGACACCGAAGTCACCTCCAGGTTGCCCCTCCCATAGGCAAGGCCTATACTCGGGGACGTTTGGTCCAAAGACCACGCGGCGCTGACGTTTGTCGGCGGCGACCGCGTCCAAACGATCAGGAGAACCGAGAACGATGAGCACCATCTCGCTCGAGCAGGAAATCAACCCGTGGGAGGCGCAGGCCGCGCGCTTCGACTTTGCGGCACGTAAGCTCAATCTGGAAGAGGGATTGTGGAAGCTGCTGCGGCACCCTTCCCGCGAGATCATCGTGCACTTTCCGGTGGGCATGGATGACGGGAGCATCGAGGTTTTTACCGGCTACCGGGTGCAGCACTCGCAGGCGCGGGGGCCGGGCAAGGGCGGCATCCGCTATGCGCCGGATGTGACTCTGGATGAAGTGCGGGCGCTGGCCAGCTGGATGACCTGGAAGTGTGCGGTCGTCAATATTCCGTTCGGCGGCGCGAAGGGTGGGGTGATCTGCGATCCGAAGCGGATGTCGCAGGGCGAGCTGGAGCGGATGACGCGCCGGTATACGGCAGAGATCATAGAGTTCATCGGTCCTGAGAAGGATGTGCCGGCGCCGGACATGGGCACGAGCGAGCAGACCATGGCCTGGATCATGGACACCTACTCGATGCACATGCGGCAGACGGTGACGAGCGTGGTGACGGGCAAGCCGGTGGCGATAGGCGGGTCGCGCGGACGCAAGGAGGCGACCGGACGCGGGGTGCGGGTGGTGTGCGACGAGGCGCTGAAACTCCTGGGGATGCAAAGGGAGGGGTGCCGAGTCATCCTGCAGGGGTTTGGCAACGTGGGCTCGAACGCTGCGCTGCTGATGCATGAGGCGGGGTATCGGGTGATCGGTCTGGCCGAGTTTGATGGGGGTCTGTACAACGGCGGGGGCATGGACATTCGGGCGCTGGTGGAGTACCGGCAGAGAAATGGGACGGTGCTGGGCTTTCCGGGGGCCGAGGCTGCGGACCCGGACGAGCTGCTGCTGGGGGAGTGTGAGGTGCTGGTGCCGGCGGCGATGGAGAACGTGATCACCAGTCGCAACGCAGACCGGATCAAGGCGCGCATTGTGGTTGAGGGTGCGAATGGGCCGACGACCGCGGTCGCCGATGAGATCCTGGCCGACAAGCGGGTCTTTATTGTGCCCGACATCCTGGCCAACGCGGGCGGGGTGACGGCCTCTTATTTTGAGTGGGTGCAGGACCGGCAGGGCTACTTCTGGAAAGAGGCGATGGTGAACGACCAGATGGAAGCGATCTTGGCGGAGAGCTTTGACGACGTGGTGCGGTATGCCCAGGCGCATAACGTGAACAACAGGATTGCTGCGTACATGCTGGCGATCGATCGGGTCGCGTCGACGATCCGGCAGCGGGGTATTTACGCCTAAAGAGTGCGGGGCGCGGGCTGCTCGGCCGGCGGGAGCGCTCCGGTACCGGGCTTGGAGAGGGCGGCGGCGGGTTTTCCATCGCGGACACTGTTGATGCGGCGGTTGTTGCCGATAGGCAAAACATGCTCGACACAACCACGTCTATCTCTCTCAGCTCCCCGGCGGTCGGCCTGGGCGCAGGTACCGCCACCCGGGGTAGTTTTCCCCTGGAGCACGAGGCGGAGTTCGCCGAGATGCAGGCTGCTGCCCCGGGGGCCGGCTTCCTGACGCCCGCGCTTGCCGCCGGCTTGATCTTTCACGCCTTGCTGATCACAGAACGGCACGTACTCGGACTGCGGGCAAGCTTTTTCGCGGTGCATGGCGCGCCGGTCACGGTGGGCCTGCTGGCGCTGGTCCTCTTGCCGACGAGCCGCAAGATGCTGGACTACTCGCGCGGGCTGCTGTGCGCGGTGAATTGGGGGGCGGTGATCGCGCTGGTCGCGGGCCTGAACCTGGACCATGACAACACGCTGCTGGGTATCGAGACCGGGATAGCAGCGCTGATGCTGCTGGTGGGATGGGCGGCGAGGCTGCCGTTTGGATGGACCGCCCTGCTGACCGGGGGCATGTTTGCCGCGAATGCGGGTGCGCTGGCATGGATGCCGGGCGGGCAGGCGTCGATGCGGGTGGACTCCTTGTTTGCGCCGGCATTTTCTGTCGGCTTCGCGCTGCTGGTCGCCTGGGTCCGCCGCGAAGAGGCACGCCGGGACTTTCTTGCGACGCGCACCCTGGCTTTTGCGGGCACCGAGGTGGATGAGACGGCGGAGGACATTCGCCACCTGGATCCGCTGACCCGGGTAGCCAACCGTGCGGCGTTTGATATGCGCCTGCGCGCCTCGTGGGAACATGCCACGACGCGGCGCAACTCGGTCGCGCTGCTCATGTTTTCGATCGATGACTTTGCCCAGAAGAAGCGCGACCTGGGTCACCGCTTCGGCGACACTCTGCAGACCCAGGTGGCGGCCATGCTCAAGGAAGGGCTGCGGCGCTCCGACGATATGGTGGCGCGCTTTGACGTGCAGCACTTTGTGGTCATGCTGCCCGGGGTGGGGACGGACGGGGCGACGCAGATTGCCGAGAGGCTGCGCGGGTGCATCGAGGAACTGGTGATCTATGTGGGCGCGCAGCGGTACCGGGCCACGGTGACGGTGGGCGTGGCAAGCATGCATGCCAAGCGTGGCACGCCGCGCGAGAAGCTGATTGAGTGCGCGACACAGGCGCTTGAACTGGGCAAGCAGAACGGCTCCAACCTGATCTGCGTCGAAGGCCGGGGATGCCTGCCGCGGATGGCTTAGAACTGAGCGGGTGAGCGAGGGGGTGCCGGTGCTGCTGCTGAGCCTGGCGCCCCTCGCTGCTGCCCCTGGAGCGGGGGAAGAAGCCGCAGACGCTGGTGCATAATGGCTAGGACTGGCCTAGTCCTTCCCCCGAGCGCGCCTGTGAACCTCCCGAACTCCATCACGATGAGCCGTATCTTCTGCGTGCCGCTGCTCATCTGGATGTTCTCGCCGCACTTTCCTCTGCGCGCTCTGCCTGGAGGCCAAGAGCTGGCCATCTCGTTCTTTTTCATTCTTGCGGCCGTCACGGATGGCGTGGATGGCTACCTGGCACGGCGCCGCGGGCAGATTACGACGCTCGGCATGCTGCTGGACCCGCTGGCGGACAAGCTGCTAATTACGGCTGCCTACATCGCGCTGGTGGGCTACAACCCGCACGTGGTGAAGCCGTGGATTGCGACGGTGGTGATTGGGCGGGAGTTCCTGGTGAGCGGGCTGCGGTCGATCGCGAGCCAGGAGGGGTTTGCGATCGCAGCCCGGGAGCTGGGCAAGCTGAAGACGGTGACCCAGATTGTCTCGGTGGTGGCGGCGGTGCTCGCGCACCAGTGGCTCACCTGGCACCTGGGCTGGTTTGTGATCCCGGTGGACTCGTTTGCGATCGCGAGTATTTACTTCATGACCGCGGTCTCGGTGATCTCAGCGGCCGACTACTTCTGGGCGTTCTGGCGCAAGGTGGAGAGCTCTTCGGTGGGCAAGCGGAGAGGAGAAAACGATTTGGTGACGCGGCGCGACTGAGCGGAAGGCACCGCCTGCTGTTCCCCGGGGATGGAGCGGCAGGCCGGGTTGGGGGACGGCGAGGCGTGTCAGGCGGAGGCGACGGCGACGGGAACGCTGGCGGCAGCCATGGGCGCAGCGGCTGCCGGGTGGCGAACCAGGTTGTGAACGAAGTGGTACGGAGGCCAGGGGCCGGAGAGCTGCAGTTGACAGTCGCGCATGAGGAGCTTGGCGGCAGCGAATTTGTTCTGGTAGCGCTCGACCAGACGAGAGTCGATGAGGTGCGAGACGTCGAGCTGCATCTTGCCTGAATCGAGCTTGCGGCAGGTGACCTCTTCGGCCAGCGGAGCGAACATGCGGTTCATCTGCATGGAGAGGGTGCGGGCCAGGGTCTGGCGCTCGCGGTGGCGGGAGGCGGTTTCGCGCAGGTTGCTCAGGTAAGGGCGGCCGGCGGTGTGATCGACGGGCCATGACCGGGCAAGCTGCTCACGACAGCAGTCCTCAAGCGTCACTTTGATATGCATCTCTGTCTTGCCGTGGAGCTGGGCCAGGTTGTTCTGGAAGTTCCGCTGGTTGGACCGAACGGAGCGGCGCAGGGCATCGTCGCTGTCAAAGACGGTGCCGAAGCGGAAGGGGAGTACGGTGGACATCTTGAAGCAGTCAGCGATGACGCGGGCATGATCCACGGCTGCTTTTTGCGGGGAGGCGTCAGAGGGTATGTGTTCACTGACGAGAACGGCGAGGTCACTGGCGGGGTAGAGGAAGACCTGGTTACCTTCTATACCTGAGACAGATTCGAGCGGGACAGGTTTGCGGTGCCTGAGCAGTTCTGGGAAGGCTTGTTTCTCCGTTACACAATATGCGTACCATGCCATGAGGT
>DASWUY010000269.1:0-3988 GCA_036401435.1 Acidobacteriaceae bacterium
CCCCCTGGCGCGGGCAGAGTTTGATGGCGGGCGAGCGGAGGCGGCCACCCGGATGGAGGGCCTGTCGCTGAGCTTTGCGCCCTCTGCGGCGCAGCGCGCGGACCTCGCCGGCCTGCTGGCGGACCAGCAGAACCCGGCCTCGCCGCTGTATCACAAGTGGCTGACGCCGTCGGACTTCGGAGCGCGGTTCGGCATGTCTGCGCATGACCTTGCGACGGCGCAGGCATGGCTGCAGGCTCAGGGCTTCGTAGTGGGCGGGGTGGCGAAGGGGAGGACGTCGATCCAGTTCAGCGGCACGGTGGGGCAGGTGGAATCGGCCTTTCATACCGAGATCCACCAGTACAAGGTGAATGGGGCAACGCACCTGGCCAACGCCACCGCGATTACCTTGCCGGCCTCGATGGCGCAGGCGGTGAGCGGGGTGCGGAATGTGGCGCAGTTCAGGCCACGGCCGATGCATGTGCGCAAGCTCGCCAGTCCCGGCGCGGCGGTGAGCCCGAACTACACTGCGTCAAATGGCGACCACTACCTGACGCCTGCCGACATCACGACCATTTACGACATCAACGCGCTGTACAACGCGGGCTACACGGGTGGCGGTCAGAAGATTGCGATCCTCGGACAAAGCGCGATCAGTACGACGGATATCTCGGCGTTTAACGCGGCGGCGGGCCTGGGATCTGGAGTGACGATCAACCAGAACCTGGTGCCGAACACCGGTGCGAGTACGGTGCAGTCCTCTTCAGGCGACGAGGACGAGTCAGAGATTGACTTGGAGTGGGCGGGCGCGATCGCCAAGGGCGCGACGCTCGACTTCGACTACGCGGGAGCCACGGGCGGCGTCTTCGATGCGCTGAGCTACGCGGTCGACCAGGATGTGGATTCCATCCTGAGCCTGAGCTATGGGTCGTGCGAGCTGTACCTGTTGGGGACCGACATCAGCTCGCTCGAGGGCACGCTGATGCAGGCGAATGCGCAGGGGCAGACGGTGCTGGCCTCGGCCGGCGACCAGGGGTCGACGACCTGCGAGTTCAGCCAGGATGGCACTTCGCCGGTGACGACCGCGGTGCAGGGGCTTTCCGTTTCTTACCCCGCATCGTCGGCGTACGTGACGGCGATGGGGGGCACCGAGTTCAACGAAGGCTCTGGCAACTACTGGAATACGAGCAACAGCAGCAGCGGCGGGTCGGCGACGTCCTACATCCCGGAGATGGCCTGGAATGACACGACGGTGGCGGTGAGTCACGGTGCGGGGTTGACCAGCACCGGGGGCGGCGTGAGCACGATCTTTGGCAAGCCGTCGTACCAGACAGCATTGACGCCAAGTGATGGCGTGAGAGATCTGCCTGATATTTCGCTGGACGCGGCGGTGTACCACGATGGCTTCCTGGCCTGCACCGGGGGCAGCTGCAGTACGGGCTTCGCCGGCGCTGTTACGAATAACTCGATCTTTGGCGGAACGTCGTTTGACACGCCGATCTTTGCCGGCATCCTGGCGATCATCAACCAGAAGAACGGGCTGAAATCGAGCGGGGTGGGCAACATCAACCCGGAGCTGTACCGGCTGTATGGGACGGGCAACGCGTTCCATGACATCACGGTAGGAAACAACGATCAGCCATGCACCAGCGGCTCGCAGGACTGCCCCTCGGGCACGACGGAGATCGGCTACGCGGCGGGCCCGGGGTATGACCTCGCGACGGGGCTCGGCTCGATCGATGCGAACAACCTGGCGACGATCTTCCCGGCTTCGCCAACGATTACGAGCGGGTCTCTGACAGCCACCGTCACCACGATTGCGAGCCTGAGCCCCACGCCTGTTGCGGGTGCGGCGCTGACGCTGACGGCTTCAGTTGCAGGCTCGGGGGGCAGCGGGATCCCGACCGGCACGATCACGGTAGCGGTGAATGGCGGGGCAGGCACGACGCTGCCGCTGCAGACCACGGTTGGCACCGCGGGTAGTGTGGCGTCGACGGGCGTCAGCTTCTCAACGGCGGCGCTGACGGCGGGCTCCTACACCATCACTGCCAGCTACTCGGGCGACGGCCAGTTTGCTGCGTCGAGTTCTTCGTTCAAGGTGACTGTTGTTGACCCCACGACCCTGGGCGGCTTCAGCATCGCGGCAACCAACATGACGGTGACGGCAGGGGCCACGGGCAACTCGACCTTGACCATCACGTCGAAGAACAACTATCACGGGCTGATCGGGATCTCGCTCTCGACGACGAGCACCACGCTGAACGGGTGCTACACGGTAGGAGAGCCGTATGTGACCTCAAACGGCACCACGACGACCACCCTCTCCTTCGATACGTCGCCCACCTGCGGGACGAGTGGAGCGGCAAAGCGTGCGATTGCGCATGCGCACGTGGCGGGGAACGGGAAGGCGCCACTGCCAGGAGGAAGCCAGGTGCCGGTTGCGGCTGCTGCCGCGCTGCTGGCCTGCCTGGGCATGCTGGGGTGGAAGCGGAAGTCATGGCCGATGATGGTGGTGCTGTGGCTGGCGGCGCTGGGCACGCTGAGCACGTTGAGCGGGTGCGGGTCATCCTCTGGTGGTGGGAAGACAACGGGTCCGTCGGGCACCAGCTACACGCTGACGGTGACCGGGACGGACAACAGCTACTCGACGATCACGGCGTCGACAAACTTCACCCTGACCATTCAGTAACCGCAGCGCTGCGATGCCAGGCCCCGCCGGGAGGGATGCAAGACTTCTTCCCGGCGGGGCGTTTCTTTTTTGCATAGGCTTGTTGCCGTGAAGCCACGACCGACGAGACTGACAGCAGCAGCGGTGAAGCGCGAAGCCGGGGCGCTTCGTGACCCAGAGCGCGCGCGATTTCTGCAGCGCTTTTTTCGCACCGGGCCAGGAGAGTACGCGGAGGGCGATCGCCTGCTGGGGTTGACGGTGCCTGACCAGCGAGCCATCGCGCGGGCGTACCGGGCGCTGCCGCTGGGTGAGATCGAGAAGCTGCTGCTATCCCCGTTCCATGAGCATCGGCTGATCGCCCTGCTTATCCTGGTGGACCAGCAGAAGCGGGCCAGCGGTGAGGGCAAGAGAGAGCGACACGAGTTCTACCTCTGCCACCTGGACAGGGTGAACCACTGGGACCTGGTGGATATATCGGCGGCAGCGCTGGTGGGGGTAGACCCTCGGCAGGGGCTGCGCCAGGAGTTATGCGCGTCGCCCGACGTGTGGCATCGTCGCATCGCGATCGTGAGCACCTTTGCGGAGCTTCGCGCGGGACGTACCCAGGCGACGTTTGAGGTGGCGGAGGCGCTGCTTGGGGACCGGCACGACCTGATCCACAAGGCCACGGGGTGGCTGTTGCGCGAGGCGGGCAAGCGGTCGCCTGAGGAGCTGGCCGAGTTTCTGCGCCGGTGCTATGCGCAGATGCCGCGCACCACGCTGCGGTACGCGATTGAGCGGATGGACCCGGCCGAGCGCAGGAAGTGGCTGGCTGGTCCGCAGTGAGCGGCGTGGGCTACCATGCTGCGGGGGGAACGTGGAATGAAGCCAGCCATGCGGGTGCGGTTGAGCAGCATGATGTTCCTGGAGTATTTCATCTGGGGCGCATGGTATGTGACGCTGGGGACCTGGCTCTCGGGGGCGCTGCGGTTCACGGGGACCGAGATCAGCCTGGCTGCGGGAGCGACGGCGGTAGGCGCGATCGTGGCGCCGTTCTTCGTGGGGCTGATCGCGGACCGGCTTTTTGCGACGCAGAAGGTGCTGGCGGCGCTGCACCTGGCGGGCGGGCTGGTGCTGCTTGTGGCATCGATGCAGACGGTGTTTGCGCCGTTCTATGCGCTGGTGCTGCTGTACTGTCTTTGCTTCATGCCTACGCTGTCGCTGACTAACTCGCTGGCGTTTCGCCAGATGGAGGATCCGCGGGAGGAGTTTGGGAGCGTGCGCGTGCTGGGGTCAGGCGGCTGGATCGTGGCGGGGATGCTGATTGGCACGTTGCGACTGGAGGCGACGGCGATGCCGATG
>DASWUY010000270.1:0-3897 GCA_036401435.1 Acidobacteriaceae bacterium
GTGTTAGCGCACGGTACTCCCAGCCTCGGGCGGCGGCCGAGACCCACCTTGCTGCGCGCACGGTCTCTGGCGAACGGCTAGGTCCTCCCTCGTGTCACCGGACCGGCCCGCGACGCTCAGGAACGGCCTGCAATAACTTCCCGGTATGCTTCCAATATGTTAACATGCCTCTGCTCGGAGTGCAGCACCCGGGAGGGCCGGAAGGCTGACTCCCATCGCCTGCGAGTGTAGTGACGATGCCAAACCCCGACCGGCGGTGGTTCACTCTGCGAGACGCGATGATCCTTGTGGCGGCGACTGCCGCCGCCTTTGCCCTGACCGCCTCATCTCTCGTGTCGACCGCACTCTGCTGGAACCGATGTCAGCGCCCCCACGGGAGCTATACCCCGGAACCCGAAGTGCCGGGCAGCGCGCTGGTGGAGTGGCTGGGGGGGCCGACAATCACGATGGATGGGATCGTGCTCGTCCTCGATACCGTCCTCCCCTTGCTCATGCTCGAGACGCCCACCGTCCTCGCACTGCGGCTCTGCCGGCCGCGCCCGCCCTGGCGGGCGCTGGTGGGCCAGCCCGGCGCGGTGGGATGCGGGGCCGCGACGGCGGCAATGGTGACCATTCTCTGGGTGATGGATTTCGGCGTGCGGCTCTCACCGGCCGTCGTCGGGGGCGCGGTCGGGGCCGCGTGGCTTGCCCTGGCCGCTGTCCGTGGCTGGCGCTCCGAGCCATCGTGGGTGGATCGCAGCGGGAGGATCCTCGGGGGCGCCTGGCTGGTGACGATCCCCGTGATCGTCTGGTTCGAGTGGCACGCTTAAAGGTCGAGGCAGGCGCACGCACGCACGCGGCAGCCCCAGCCCCGGGGCCGGTACCGGACACTCGGGGCCAACAACATGGCACCACTCTTCACCCCGGAGGTTTTCCTGGATGCGAGCGGGTGTCAGGACTTTCCGTTCTTCCGAGGCCCAGCCGTTCGACGCCGTTCGCGCCTTCCCTTCTGCCTCGCTGCCTTTTGACGTGACTCGTCGAGGCGGTGCTGGAGGACGTGCTCCGGGTGGCTCGCTCCCCAGCGGTCGGGCAGCAACGCCTCCAGGTCGGTTTCCCCCGCGCTTAACCGCAGCAATACGTCCCGAACATAGGCCCAAGGCTCCAGGCGATGACGCTTCGCCCCCGCCAGGATCGTGAACAGCGTGGCCGCACGGGGACCAGCCGCCTCGCTCCCCAGGAACTCCCAGTTTTTTCGTCCAATCGCCTGCAGCCGTAGCGTCCGCTCTGAGACGTTGTTGTCGATCGTCAATCGACCGTCGCTGGTGTAGCGCCGCAGCGCCGCACGCTGATTCCGAGCATAGGTGATCGCCTTGCCCAGCGCACTCTTGGGCAAGACTCGCACCGACACCTCATCCAGGTATTCCTCGATCCGATTCAGAACGGGCACCGACTCCTGCTGACGCAGGGCCTGACGCTCTTCCGGCGTGAACTCCCGCGCCCGATCTTCGATGTCGTACAGTTGCCAGATCCACTCCAGGACCTGGTTCGCCTCCCGCGGCGCATTCGACCGCGCGTCGTAGAACTTCCGCCGCGCATGCGCCCAACAGGCCACTTCCTCGATCGTCCCGCTCGAGCCCAGGAAGATCCCGTCGTAGCCCCCATACGCATCGGCCTGGAGGAAACCGTGGTAGTCCGCGAGGAATGCCGCCGGACCATCGCGGGACCGGCTCATGGTGAAGTCGTAGACGCTGTACGGGTGCAGGGCGTCACCGATGTAGACCCAGAACCGACCCTTGGTACTGCCGGGCTGGTCGCGACCGAGCACGATCACGTGGGTGTCGTCGGTCCAGATCACAGGAGACCGCAGCACCAGCGTCCTTTGCAGCTCGGCCAGCGGCCTGAGAACTTCGGCGGCGTTCCTGACCCAGTCGCACAAGGTGCTTCGCGAGAGGAACACGCCATGCCGCGTCAAGATATCTTCGAGTCTGTAGAGCGGGAGATGGTCGCCGAACTTACTGACCAGCACGAAGGAGACGAGGCCGGGGCCGGCGATCCCTCCCGGTATCGGCTTGGGAGGCACCGGCGGGCTGGCCACGCCATCGCGGCATTTCGGGCAGGCGTACTTGGGCAGGACGTGGACATTCACTTCCAGCTTCGCCGGGATGAATTCGAGCTCCCGCGAGAGGTCCTCGCCGATGCGCTGTTTCTGGCCGCCGCAGCAGGAGCAAGTCTTCTCCTCCTCGGACAGGTCGTGCTCGATGCGATGGTGGGTGAGATGATCGAAGGACATTCGCCGTTGTGGGCGCGATGCTTTGGGCTGGGACACAGGCGGGGCGGCATCGCCCTGGGTGGGCGTGATCGCTTCGGGCTCGATCAAGATGTCGTGGAGATCGAACAGATGACCTTGGCCTGGGTCGTCGACGTTGCGTTCGCGGCGCGGTCCGAAGACATAGCGGCGAAGCAAGGCCAGTGTCTCGGCCAGTTCGGCGTGTTGCTCCTGCAACTGGCTGTAGTCGCCTGCGGTCTGGTCAAGCACGCGCTGAAGCTCGTCGATGCGCCGCTGGGCGTCTTCGGCCTGGCGCTGCAACTCGTCGTTGCGACGGAGCAGGTCGCCGAGCAGCCGTTGGCACTCGCCCGGATCGTCGGGGAGACGTGGTATGACGCTCATAACATGAATTATAGTCGTGTATTCATGTTAGGCAAGTCCTGTACGACGGATTCCTCCGGTTTTTTGACTCCATCGCCCGGTTGCCGGATTCATTTCCAGCGCCCCTCGGGGCGATTCGCAGAGCCAGGGTTGCAGGGGTCGCGAGACACCTGGAAATCCGAAGACCGAGAACATCACCAGCCCCAGCAGGAGGGCAGTCACTTGATGACGGCCGCCCTGTTGGGGCTGGGGAAGGAGTCCACCCGGCTGGCTGGTTACCGTCTCGGGTTCCGGGAATTCAGCCGGCGTGCTGGAACCGCTTGCGCTGGCGTGCGCTCCTCATGTCGATTCCCGAGAGGATCATGGCCAGTTGCGCCGGCTGGAGTTCGACGCCGTCGCCTTGGGCGGTGCGAGGCATCTCGAAGGAGCCGCTCTCGAGCCGCTTGTACCAGATCACCAGCCCGTCACGGTCAAAATAGAGGATCTTGATCCGATCCCTGCGACGGTTGAGGAAGAGGAAGAGATGGCCTGTCAAGAGGTCCTCTTTGAAGCACTCCTGAACCAACCCCGAAAGGCCATCAAAGCTTTTTCTCATGTCCGTCGGTCGGGTACAGAGGAACACGCGCACGGCCGCAGAGACTTGAGGGACCATCAGCCGGCTCCTCGTCCACCGTCGCCGAGCCGTCCAGCCGCTCGGATGGCGACCCGCAGCAATCCGGGATCGACGCTCCCCTTGAGCCGTACGACGCAGGTATTAGCCAACTCGATCTCCAGTTGCCCGTCGGGCCCGGCAGCGCGCATCGAGACCGGTAGGAAGGCGGGAGCCGGGGCACCGTTGGTGGTGGAAGACTTGGCCGCAGGGCTCTCAGAAATGGGCGCGGAGGCTGGTGGCGCTTCGCTCAAGCGGCGCCTCCAGGCGTAGAACGTCACCGTGCTGACGCTGAGCCGGCGGCAAAACTCGGCGATGCTGAGGCTACCATCCTGCTGACGCTGAATCTGGCGGCGCCACCACTCCTGCCGCGCCCGGCGGTTTGCCGGCGGTCCGAATCCGAGCATGATCTGTCTCCCGGAGATGACAAGCTGGGCTCCGGGAGCGAGACTACCACGAGCGCCAAGGCTGGTTCGGTCGGACGCTTACGCTTGTTTTGAACCATTTCTATCCTCAGCACGCTCGCTACCCGTCCCTTCGTCCGCAAAGGGAAAAAACAAAAGCAAAATCAATTAAGGCGGCTGATGCGATTGATCGGAGCGTAAGCGAACCAAGCAGTATG
>DASWUY010000271.1:0-20183 GCA_036401435.1 Acidobacteriaceae bacterium
CCCCTGATCGTCAACGGCCGTCCCTACACCATCCGCGTACGCCTCGGTCCGGAGTCACGCGCCTCGCTTGACACCATCGAGAACACCGTCTTCAACAGCGCCAGCGGCCGCACGGCCACGCTCGGCTCACTCGCGACCGTCACCGAGCTGCCCCCGCAGAATGAGATTCGACGTGAGAACCTGCAGCTCTCCGTCGTCGTCACTGGCCGGCTCGAGGGCTCGGACCTCGGCACAGGCGTAGCGCGTGTGCAGCAGGCGATTGCCGCGCTGCATCTACCGGCCGGCGTGCGGGTGGAGTATGGGGGCACTTACCAGGAGCAGCAGACCTCGTTCCGCCAGCTGCAGCGCGTGCTCCTGATGGCCATGGTGCTGGTCTTCGCAGCGCTGCTGGCGGAGTTCCGCAACTTTGCCGCACCGGCTTCCATCCTGGTCTCGTCCGTGCTCTCGATTGCCGGCGTCATCCTGGCGCTGCTGCTCACCGCCACCACCTTCAACGTCGCCTCGTTCATGGGGCTCATCATGGTGGTCGGTATCGTAGCCAAGAACGGTATCCTGCTGCTCGATGCCGAGGAACGCTTTCGCGCGGAAGGAATGCCGGCGAGAGAGGCCATGCTGCTCGCCACCCGCCGCCGCCTGCGGCCCATCCTGATGACGGCCATCGCCGCCGTCACCGGCATGCTGCCCCTGGCCTTCGCGCTTGGTGCAGGATCGCAGATGCTGCAGCCGCTGGCCATCGCCGTCATCGGCGGCCTGGCCATCTCCATGCTGCTCAGCCTGATTGTGACGCCAGTGACCTACTACCTGCTGACGCGCACCCGGCCGGAGACAGAGATCTCGTAACGCCGACCCTAGTAACCGGCGATCGCCGTGACCGCCGGGTGCCTGCGGCTTCAGCGTGACAGCACGATCACCATGAAGCTGTTGGGCAGGATGGCCGGGCGTGGCCGGGGGTTATCGGTGGTCGGCGCAGGGCGCGGGCCGAACTGCGCCGTCACCACGTAGAGCTTGCCATTGGACGGGTCAAAGGCCATCGTGCGGGCGCCCTTTTCCGTAGGCACCTGCTGCACCGTCTTGAAGTCGCTGCCCGAGGCGTCGACCACGCTGACCGTACCATCGCCCCCGTTTGAGGAGAAGGCGAGCTTGTGGTCCGGGTCGAAGGCCGCGGCATCCGGCCCATCGCCAATGGCGGGCATGGCCAGCGTCTTGCCGGTCGCCGTATCCACCACCGCCATCTTCCCTCCGTCGCACACAGGGAAGAGGTGACCCTTGGACCGGTCGATCGCGAGGCCCGAGGGAGACTCACAGCCAGTCAGCGGCCAGGTCGCGGTCAGCTTCTTGCTGTTCGCGTCCAGGCGCACAATCGCGTTCTTGTCCTCCAGGTTCGCGAACATCATCCCCTTGCCATCCGCGGCAGGAAACTCGGGCCTGCCCGGCAGCGGAATCGTGGCCACCACCGCGTTCGTCCGCGTATCGATCACGGTCGTGTCGTTGCTTCGCCCGTTGAACGTCCATACCGTCTTCGTCACCGGCTCAAAGGCGATGCCGTCGGGGTTGGTGCCGGCGGGGATCGACTTCACCTTCTCAAGCGTGTGCCGGTCGAAGACCACCACCGCATTCGCCCGTCCATCGCTGATGTAGCCGTACTTGCCCGTGTCGTCAAAGACCACGCCGTGGCTTCCCTGCAGCCCGGTGATGCTGCCGACCACCTTGCCGGTCGTGGTGTCCAGGACCTCGACCCTCGGGCCGTGCGTCAGGTACAACCGGTGAGCCGGACCATCGACCGAGAGATAATCCCATCCACCCTCGCCGCCTACCTTCCAGCGCGCTTCCACATGGTAGGGCCCTGCGGCCAGTGCGGTGCTTGCAAGAGGCAGCGCCATCGTAAGTATGGTCACGGCGGAGCGAAGAGACTGCGATCGAAACCAATGCATGGGGGGATACTCCGAACAAGAAAGATGCGCACGCGCGCCATGCCCACGGCTCGCCTGCGCACCCAGTGTGCGCGGCGCACCGTGAAGTCATGATGAATGCCTGCTGCGGCGCTTGTGGGCCGGTCGAAGAGCCGGTCAACCCGCCGGTCAACGGGCCAGATGCGAGTCAGGGCTGAACGATGCCCGCAGGCTGCAGGGATGAGACCTCTTGCCCTCCCGCAACGCCGGACGAAGTGAACTCGGGTGAGAACCCGGCAGCGCTGCCGGACCGCGCCGCCAGGGCGAGGTCCACCGTCACCTCCGTGCCCACTCCTTCCGTGCTCACGATCGACAGCCGCCCACCCACCCGCTCCACCACGGCTCGACAGATGGCCAGCCCCAGGCCGCTGCCGCCGGTAGCCCGTGCACGCGAGGCGTCGCTGCGAAAGAAGCGGTCGAAGACGTGGGGCAGCGCGGCCGCAGCAATGCCCGCGCCTTGATCCTTCACCCGGCACACCGCCCGTCCGCCTTCCTGCGCCATCCTGATCAGCACCCGCGACCCTGGTCGACTGTGCTGGATCGCGTTCAGCAGCAGGTTGTTGCACAGCGTCTGCCAGTCCTCAGGCGCGATCACCGCGTCGAGCGGCGCCACTCCCTCGCAAGCCACGGTAATGCCGCTCAGCCGGGCCAGCGGCTCGAGCGCCGCCACCGCTTCTCGCGCGCCCCGTATCAACTCCTCCTGGCGCAGGACCGGTCCTGCCGACGGCACCTGTTCTGCTTCCTCGATGCGAGCAAGCATCAGCATGCGCTGGACGAGGTCTTCCATGCGCAGGCATCCGGCCAGGCTCGTCGTCACCCCTGCCTGGTACTCCCTGGGCGTGCGCTCCCGCATCTCCATCAACTGCAGCGAAGACTTGACCACCGTCACCGCCGTCTTCAACTCGTGCGCCGAGTCGCTGACAAACTGCCGCTGCTGATCAAACGACACCTGCAGGCGGGCCACCAGGTCCCGCAGCGCCACTACCAGCGGCGCAAGCTCCTGCGCACGCTCCGCGTTTTCTGGCGGCGCGAACCGCCATCGGCTGCTTGAGATCAGCCCGGCCTCGCTGGCCAGGTCCTGCAGCGGGCCCATGCTCCGGCGTACCAGCAGCGTGACCGCCATCGCGCTCAGCCCCAGCAGCAGGGAACTCGCAATGACAAACGCCCGCACTGCCCGCATCACCGGCAGCCAGGCCGCCAGTGCGGGCGAGCCATAGATCACCACCACGTGGTGGCGCACCCCGCTTGCTTCGGGGTCTACGGTGCGCAGTGCCTCTACCCGTACTACCCGGTAGGCTACGCCGGCAATGGAGACGTCGCTGATCTCGCGCGACCCATGCAGCAGGTTTTCAGGCGCGGCCCACCCTGGCGTACGGCCCAGCACCTCACCCCCGTTGTCCCAGACCTCGTAGCGGTCCTCCGGCGGAACGTGCACGTCGGGCAGGTTCAGCACCACGCGATCGTCCACATCGTTTGCATCCACCACCGCACCCATCAGCGTGTCTGCATGCCCGCGCAACGCCACGTCCAGCGAGCGGAAGTGGGTGTGCCGCTCGTACAGGAAGACGAAGCCCGTCATGCACAGTGCGGCGCATATCTCAATGAGCAGGAAGAGCAGGACCACGCGCCGCGCGATGGAGTAGCTTCTCATCCTTCCACATCCTGGTGCCCGGCAGCGTCGCCCACCCCTGCCTCCTCTGCCTGTCCGTCGTACTCGCCCGCCGGCGACAGGCGGTAGCCGCGCCCGCGCAGGGTCTCGAGGAATGGCAGCGGCTCGTCGGCGCTCAGCTTCCGGCGCAGGTTCGAGATATGCGCCTCAATCACATTCGAATGGCGCTCCCAGTTGTAGTCGTACAGGTGCTCGAGCAGCTCGCGCTTGGAGATGATCGTGTCCGGGTGGTGCATCAGGTATTCGAGAATCCGGTACTCCATGGGCGAGAGTTCGATCCGCCGCCCTCCTCGCCGCACCGTCTGGTTGAGCGTGTTCAGCTCGAGGTCCTGCACCGTCAGCTGCGGCGAAGCAATGCCCTTGCCGCGCCGGATGAGCGCCTTGACTCGTGCCAGCAGCTCGCCCAGGTCAAAGGGTTTGGCCAGGTAGTCATCGGCGCCCGCGTTCAGCAGCTCGATGATGGAACTGGTTTCGTCTCTTGCGGTGAGCACCAGCACCGGCGTCCGGATCCCTTTTGCCCGCACCCGCTTCAGCACGCCCATGCCATCCAGCTTGGGCAGCATCAGGTCCAGCAGGACCAGGTCGTAGTGGCCGAAGCAGGCCAGGTGCGCCCCCATATCGCCATCGCTGGCCACGTCCACGGCCAGGCTCTGGCTATCGCGTAGAGCCGCCGCAATGTTCTCCGCTACCCGCTCCTCGTCTTCGACGACCAATACCCGCATAGTCTCCTGTCTCACCCCATCGCGCTCAAAGCCTGCATGGTACGCCAGCCGCCTGGCCGCAATACTCCCGCAGCGTGCAACCGGCCAGACCGATGAGTCGACCGAACCGATCAGCCGACCGCCCCGCCGCCCTCGTTAGGACTTCGACAACTCATCCAGCAACACCTTGGCCTTGGTCGTCAGCGTGCGCGCACCATCCAGGTCGTTCTCCTTCACCGCTTGCCGCGCCTTGGACAGGAAGGCGCGTATCTGCGCCAGGATCGCCTCCGAATCCTCGCTCGCCGGCTGCTTGATGGCGCTGAGCCGGGCGTCCTGGGTCCGGATCTCCTCGTTCATCTGCGCGCTTTCCTTGGTGTCCGCGTTGCGCCCGGCCGAGAGCTGTCCAAGCGCCGCGGCGGGGTCAGGAACAGGCGCCGCAGCAGTGGCGCCTGGGCTGGCCGGCGCCGCGGCCGCTGTCGGGGCGGCCATGGCGGTCGGCGAAGCGGCTGCTGTGTCTGTCGTTGTCGCCCGCTTCCTGGGCCGCCGCGTGTGCTTGGGCGGTGGTGGTGGCGGCGGCTGCTGCGCCTTCTCATCCGAGCCCGGCGCCCCCACCTTCTCGCCCGTGGGCGGCGGCACCGCCGGCAGCGACTTCTGGTCCGTCATTGAATTCGGCGACAGCGGCGGAGCGGCAGCCGGCGGCGGCGGCGGAGGAGGAACCTTGTGCCGGCAGCCTGCCAGCCCGGCCAAGAGGACCAGGGGCACAGCCAGACTGACGATGTACGCGCCCGGCCGTTTCATCGCAGACTCACCCCTTGCACCGGATCGCCAATCGCTCCACCGCGCATCGCAGCGCCCTCTGCCCCGCCCGCGCGGTTGCGCGCCTCACCGCAGTGCGTGCAGGGGATGCGGATCGTGAACACCGTTCCCCGGCCTACCTCCGACTCCACCTCCACCACGCCCGAGTGCAGCTGTACCACCCGGTAGGTCATGGCCAGGCCAATCCCGCTCCCGTCCTTCTTCGTCGTGAAGTACAGGTCGAAGATTCGCGGCAGCACCTCCGGGGCAATTCCTTCCCCCTGGTCGCGCACCGCGAGCACGGCGAAGCGTCCGTCATCGGTCAGCTCGAGCGCCAGCTTTCCACCAAACGGCATCGCCTGGGCCCCGTTCAGCACAATGTTCAGGAGCGCCTGGCGCAGCATGTCCGTGTCCACCTTCACCAGCAGCGGCTTCTCCGGCAACCGGCTCACCACTTCCACCGCATGGGTGGCCAGCTCTGCTGAGGCAAGCTGTAGCACGCTGCCCACCACCGATCGCAGGTCCTGCTCCTGCAGCTTCGGCTCCACCGGCCGCGAAAAGTCCACCAGCGTCTGCACCACCCGGTCCAGCCGCTGGATCTCGCTCTGGATCACGTTCAGGTGGCGCATCGCCGGAGCCTCGTCTCCCGAGAGCTTGGTCCGCATCAGCTCCAGGTGCACCACGATCGCGTTGATCGGATTTTTCACCTCGTGCCCGACACCCGAGGTCAGCCGCCCGATCGCCGCCAGGCGATGCGAGAGCTCCAGCTCATCTTCAATCTCACGCACCGACTCGAGGTCATGCATGGTCAGGAGCGCGCCAAGCGCCTCGTGTGCCTTGGCCTGCCCCTTGGGTGCCTGCTGGATCATCTCGAGTGCAATGCCCAGCCGCCGCCCTGTCTCGGTCTCTATTTCGGCCTGGGGAATCGACACCCCGCGGTCAAACGCATCCCGCACCATCCGCCCCAGCACTGTCTCCCGGTCGAAGACCTCCGCCACGCTCGCCCCCAGCAGCGCGTCGCGATCCGCCCCCAGGAAGCGCTCCACCGAGCTTGAGACCAGCACCACGCGCGAGTCCCGCGTGAACAGCATCATGCCATCCTGCAGGTTGGACAGGATCTGGTCCAGGTTTTCCTTGAGCGCGGAGAAGACCTCTTCCACGTTGCGCATCCGCTGGCCGATCCGCTCAATCTTGTTTGAGACCTGCAGCACCGCGTCGTGGTCGCGCACCGGGCCCGGTGAGAAGTCCTCCGACTTGTCATGCGAAAGCGTGTCCAGCCGCCGGCTAATCTGCTCCAGGGGATTCAGCGCCAGGTTGGCCACAAACGCCGCCACGATCAGCGAGGTGAGAATGGCCAGCCCGGTGTAGGAGAGCGCATCCCTCAGCCATGGCTTGTAGGCCTGCAGCAGGAAGGTGGTCCGCACCCCCACGTGCACCGTGGCAAAGGGCTGTCCGTTGCGCTCGAGCACCAGCGGCACGTCGTAGACCCGCGGCCGCCCCGTGACCACCTGCAGAAACTTGATCGGGGAGCGGAAACGCAGCGTCGCATACAGCGGCCGGTAGCGCAGCGTGCGGTCATGTTGTGCAGGGTCGGTGCTGAGCAGGATCCCGTTCCAGTGATCCGCTACCGTGATGTCGTACACCGTGGGCGAGTAGCTGATGACGGAATCCATCAGCGCGCTGAGGGCTGCGTCCTCCCGCAGCACCTCCGAGATCTCGGCCCGCATCTGCGGCGCGTTCGACGCCGGATCAATGCTGTGGTCACGCACCCCGGCTTCAATCGCCTGCCGCGTGGCAAACAGGACCTGGTGCGCGACAATGTCGGTGGCCAGGTAATTCTGATCCACATTCTGCTGCAGCGACCGGGTCAGATAGACCCACGACAGCGCCGAAACCAGCACAAACACGAGACCCGTAATGGTAACGACCAGCTTGGTCTTCAGGCGCATAGTTTCCAGGACGGCGCGTTGACCTGCGCTTGGCAGAAGTGTTGGTGCAACGCCTGGCGTGCCAGGCAGAGGGACCACGTGCCCCGGGTCAGCATCCTGCCCGAGTCCCTACGTCGGGTCGCCCGCAGCATCCAAACTCGTCCGGACAGCTCGCCGCAGAACGGTACACGGCCTGGCACTCTGTCGCCGAAACGGCCATGCGCCCGCATGCACTGCTTAAACTACCACGAGAGCGCGTAAATTATCCCCTGTCCTGCCAGTCTGCCGCTGCGCCACTACTCCCCGATGCTGCCCGCCTTGCCGTCCGCCAGCTACGCCGACCCGCTCAGGAGCTGCGGGAAGGCTCGTCGTCTTCCTGGTCGGCCTTGTGACGTAGTCGAATGTGGCTGTACTCCTTCAGCTTGTTATGCAGGGTCTTCAGGCTGATCCCCAGGATCTCGGCGGCACGCGTCTTGTTGTTGTTGGTCGTGGCCAGCGTCTTCACAATCAGGAGCCGTTCTGCCTCGCCGACAGTGGTGCCCACGTCCAGCCGTACGGTGGTCGAGGGATCCTCGGGCGCCGGCTCCACGCTCCGCGACCCGAAGCCGGGCGGCAGGTGGTGCGCCGTCACTGGTCCGTTGCCGCACAGGATCACCGCCCGCTCGATCGTATTCCGCAACTCCCGTGCATTCCCCGGCCAGTCATACTGCATCAGGCGCCCCAGCATTCCGGCGTCCACGCCGGGCACCTGCCGCCCGTGCTTCAGGTTCATGTCCACGATCATCGAGTCCACGATCGCCGGAATGTCTTCCTTGTGCTCCCGCAGCGGCGGCATGTGGATGTTGAACACGTTCAGCCGGTAGTAGAGATCGGCACGCAGCTGCCCGCCATCGACCGCCGCCTCCGGATTCTTGTTGGTCGCCGCAATCACCCGCACGTCCACCGGCGACTCCACCTTCGATCCCAGCCGGCGCAGCTTGTGGTCCTCAAGCACGCGCAGCAGCTTGGCCTGGGTCCCGACCGGCATCTCGCCGATCTCATCCAGCAGCAGCGTGCCCTCCTCCGCCAACTCAAAGCAGCCTGCCCGCCGCTCCAGCGCGCCGGTAAATGCGCCCTTCTCATGCCCGAAGATCTCGCTCTCGATCAGCGTCTCCGGGATGGCAGCGCAATTGACCGCGACAAACGGCTTTGGCTTCCGCGGGCTCAGCTCGTGCAGCGTGCGGGCCACCAGTTCCTTGCCCGTGCCGCTCTCCCCCGTGATCAGTACCGAGACGTTCGACGAAGCCACCTGCTCCACCAGCGTGAAGACCTCACGCATCTTCTTCGAGGAGCCAACCAGCGATCCCAGCACGCCAGTGTCGCGCAGCTTGCGACGCGTCACCTCCAGCTGCCGCTCCGTGTCCCTCTGCCGCACCGCGTTGCTCAGCACGATTCGCAGCCGGGTCGAGTCGACCGGCTTCTGGATGAAGTCATAGGCGCCGGCCTTCATGGCCTCCACCGCCGACTCGATCGACCCCTGCGCCGTCAGCACCACCACGATATAGTTGCGCCGCGCCTCTACCAGCCGCGCCAGCAGCTCCAGGCCATTCATGCGCGGCATCTTCATGTCCGTCACAATGATGCCCGGCTCCCACCCCTCCAGCTTTTCCAGAGCCTCCAGGCCATCCGCCGCCGTCTCTGTCGCGTATCCCCAGGAAGACACCAACTCGGCCAGCCCGGTCAAAGCGTGGATCTCGTCCTCGACGATCAGCACACGCTCCTGCGTCGACATGCGCCGGGAACCGCCGATATGCGGCAACGGAGTGGGAGTAGTCGTGATTGGCTGTAACACGTTAGGGTAAGCCTTTCACGTCATGGGCCGGAGAGCAACAGCTCTTGAGGCACTGTGCTGATTTAGAACAGCCTCCGGGCACCTCTTCCGCCTAATCCTGCGTCCAAGTACCCTCAAACCTGCCATCTACCGTCACCAACAGGGGTATTACCCCGCTGTATCCTCTTCTTATGGAGTACGAGATCTCCCCCGCCGAACTGGCTGGCCTCCTCGCCGCCCAAGAGCCGCTGACGCTGATCGACGTGCGCGAGCTGTGGGAGTTCGACACCGCACGCCTCCCCGGCAGCACCCTCATGCCGATGGGCGACATCCCCGGACGCGCTCACCAGGAGCTTGACCCCGACGCCCGCATCATCGCCATCTGCCATCACGGCATGCGATCCCTCAGCGTGACCGCCTGGCTCCGCAACCAGGGTTTCGAAAACGCGCAGTCGCTCAGCGGCGGCATCGACGCTTGGTCCGCTACCATCGACCCCAGCGTCCCCCGGTACTGACTACGCATCGCCCAGGCCCGAGGCAGGCGGCGAAAGCACGCGGAGAAACCCCGGCGGACTCCCCCGTGCATCTCCCTCAGCAACCTCCCCGCATCCCGGCACCCAGATGAGGATTCCCTCCCATGTCTACCGCCGCCCTCGACTTTGCCCGTCAGCAGGCGCCCCGCTTCCTTGAAGAACTCAAGGCGCTGCTCCGCATCCCTTCCGTCTCCACCGCACCCGAGCATCGCAGCGACGTGCGCCAGGCCGCCGAGCTGCTCGCTCGGGAACTCACCCGCATCGGCCTCGACCATGTCGAGCTGATCGAAGGCAGCGGGCACCCGCTGGTCTACGCCGACTGGCTCCACGCCGCACCGGCAGCCGACGGCGCCCCGAGACCGACCGCGCTCTGCTACGGCCACTACGACGTTCAGCCCGCCGAGCCGCTCGACGAGTGGCTCTCTCCGCCCTTTGAGCCCACCGAGCGCGACGGCAACCTGTACGCCCGCGGCGCCGTGGACGACAAAGGCCAGATGTACATGCACCTCAAGGCCCTCGAGTCCTTCCTGGCCACCGGCGGCCCTCTGCCCATCAACGTCCGCATCCTCCTGGAGGGCGAGGAGGAGGTCGGCGGCGAGTCCATCGCGCGGTTCGTCTCCGCGCACCCCGAGCGCCTCCGCGCCGACTTCGCCCTGGTGTCCGATACCGAGATGTTCGCGCCCGGCCTGCCCACCCTGTGCGTGGGCCTGCGCGGCATGATCTATACCGAGATCGAGGTCCATGGCGCAAAGACCGACCTGCACTCCGGCATGTATGGGGGCGCCGCTCCCAACCCCTTCGTAGCCCTGGCGCAGATCATCGCGCAGCTCAAGGATGCGGAGGGCCGCATCCTCATCCCCGGCTTCTACGACGAGGTGGGTGCGCCAGCCGAGGAAGAGCTGGCCGCCTGGGCCCGCCTGCCCTTTGACGAAGAACACTACCGCGCCACCGAGGTGGGCAGCACCGAGCTCACCGGCGAGCCCGGCTACGGAGTACTCGAGCGCACCTGGGCCCGCCCCACCCTCGACGTGCACGGCATGCCGGGAGGCTTCATTGGCGCCGGCGCCAAGACCGTGATCCCCGCGCGCGCTGTGGCCAAGGTCTCCATGCGCCTGGTTCCCGGCATGACCACGCACCAGACCTTTGCCCGCTACCAGGAGTACGTGCTCTCCTTGGCCCCCCGCGGCGTCACCGTCCAGGTCCGCCTCATCCACTCCGGCGAGCCCATCCTCGTTGGCACCGACAACCCCTACATCCGCACCGCCGCCCACGCCCTGGCCCAGGTCTGGGGCAGGGAAGCGGTCTTCATCCGCTCCGGTGGCTCCATCCCCATCGTCGGCGACTTCGCCCGTCACCTGAAGCTGCCCACCGTCATGATGGGCTTCGGTCTGCCCGACGACAACCTCCACGCGCCCAACGAGAAGTTTCACCTGGCCAACTTCCACCAGGGCATCGCGTCGATCATCACCTACTTTGCAAGCCTGGGTGCCTTGGGGGGCTCATGAGTACAACGCCGCCCCCGCTCGCCTGCGTGCTGGCCGGTGGCCGCAGCACCCGCATGGGCCGCGACAAGGCGATGCTGCCGTGGCACGGCCGTCCGCTGATCGAGCACGCGATCGCCTGCCTGCGCCAACTCCGCTGCGAGGTGGTCGTGGCGGGCTCTCGCCCTGACCTCGCCGACTACGCTCCTGTGCTTCCCGATCTCCACCCCGACGCCGGCCCGCTGGCTGGCATCGAGGCGGCCCTGTCCTTCGCTGCTCAATCCGGGCCTGCTGCTCTCGCCGCACCGGTCGCGATCCCCGAGCAGGCACCCGCCGTGCTCTTCCTCCCCGTCGATCTCCCCTTCCTCCCGGTCAGCGTTCTGGCCTTGCTGCTCCGCCGGTCACACAGCACCGGCTCCGCTGCCACCATTCCCACGCTCGGCGGCAGGCCGCAACCGCTCTGTGCCGTCTACCGCTCCTCGCTCTTGCCCGGCATCACGGCCGCGCTTGACCAGCAGGATGGCAAGGTCATGCGTGCCGTCGCGAACGCGCTACACTCGCTCTCTTCTCGCGATCGCGCTGACCTCTTTTCCCTGGAAGCTCTCGTCGCCGCCGGGGCGCTCCGCCCCGCGCCGAGCGACGCACCGGGCCAGCCAGCACGGCTCCCTCAGCACTGGTTCGCCAACATGAACACGCCCGAACAGGCACAGGCACTCGACCGCATCTAGCACCGGGGCCGGCCTAGTTCATCTTCATCCCCGGCATCTCCGCGTGATCCATGTTGTCGTGCCCGTGATCGTCATCCTCGGTCGACCACACCGCCTTCGCATCCGACTCATATGGATACACATGCACCATCCATCCAAACAGGTGCGGGTGAAACTCGCCTCCTGCCGCCTCGCATGCTGCTCGGGTCGTGATCGATCCCCTCAGCCCGAACTTCGCGTCCGCCCCAAAGTATTCCCCCTTGTGCCCGGCCGGCGCCTTGCAGAAGTTGGTGTGCTGGTGCCACTGCGCCACGCTCAGCGGTACCCGCGCGTTCAACTCCTCCTCGGTCGCGTCCACACGGTCCGTATACATCGCTCCCACCAGCTGGTACCCGCCATCGGCCGTCTTCCGGTACAGCAGCGACGTCGGCTTGAGCGGATCGAACCGCTCCCATGCCTCGCGCCCATACTCGTACCGGGTGAAGTGGTACTGCGGCTGCGGCACATCGGGAAGGAAGATCTCGTACCCATCCGCCAGCGCCTTCTTGTAATCCTGATAGGGCGCCATCGCCTTCTTCGCGGCTTCCGCCACCGCCGCCGCTCTCTCCCGGTCGCCCGGCTGCATCGGCCGCTTGGGCGTCATGTGCATGTGCCCGGCCATCTCCCCCATCTCGCCCGTGCTCGCCGGCACAGGCTTCGCCGCCTGCTGTGCCGATGCCGCCAGCGCTATCGCGGCCAGCAGGCTGCTGACCAACCATGCAGCCCCACAACCACGCTTTCCCACCCTGCCACCCACCTGAGACACCATCCCCGTCACCTCGCGCAACCCCCAAGCAAAGCATTCCGCCGTGCGCTCCTAAGGACGACCGCCCCAGGATCGAAGTTGCAGCCAGGCCTGCCCAAATCGCATCTCTGCCACGCCAACCCGCTGGCTCCCCGGACCGGATACTCTGAGAAGGATGAGTATCGATCGAGAGCCGCCCGACACTTCCCACACCGACGCCGAGCATGCCGCCGGGCACCCGGCCGATCCCGTCGAACCCGAGCTCCCCGAGAGCTTCCAGTACCTTGAGACGATCAGCGACCAGCCCATCCCTGAAAGCGTCGCCGAAGAACAGGCGCAGGCCCAACCCGCCGCCACCCCAGAGACCCCCTACATCTCCTTCGAGCACGTCTCCAAATCCTTCGGCGACCTGCATGTTCTCGACGATGTCAGCTTCTTTGTCAACGAAGGCGAGACCCTCTGTATCCTCGGCCGCAGCGGCGTCGGCAAATCCGTCTCGCTGCAGATGATCATGGGCTTCCTCAAGCCCGATCGCGGCAACATCCACGTGGCCGGCGAAAACATCTGCGGGTACAACGAAGACCAGATGCAGGAGATTCGCCGCAAGGTCACCATGGTCTTCCAGAACGGCGCCCTCTTTGACTCGCTCAGCGTCCGCGAAAACGTCGCCTTCCCGCTGCGCGACAATCCCCTCCTCGGCCAAGGCCTTGAAGAAGACCAGATCCAGCAGATCGTCACCGGGCTGCTGGAGATGGTCGGCGTAGCGGAGATGTCCCAGCTGACCCCCGCCGACCTGTCTACCGGCATGAAGCGCTCCGTGGCCATCGCCCGCGCGCTCTCCGCCCAGCCCCGCGCCATCCTCTACGACGAGCCCACCACCATGGTCGACCCGCTCATCGCGCGCCGTCTCGGCGACCTCATCCAGAAGCTCAAGCACCAGCTGCACCTCACCTCCATCGTCGTCACCCACGACATGCGCTTCGCCCAGAAACTCGCCAACCGCGTCCTCTTCCTGCACGAAGGCAAGGCCCGCTTCTTCGGCACGATGGACGAGATGAAAGCCTCCGACGACGAAATTCTCTGCCAGTTCCTCGAACTCGACGAGCTCGTCCTCCCCGTCTAGCCACGCCTGCGCACGCGCTCTCTCTATCCTGTCGCCACGTCTGCGGAGTGCGTATCATGCCTGCTGTGCCGCCAGCAGCATGTGGAGGAGCAGGGCTATGCGTGTGTTTGTAGCGGGAGCGAGCGGGGCCATCGGTGAACCGTTAATCGCGGAGTTACTCCAACAGGGCCACTCCGTCGTCGGCATGACCACAAGCGAGGCGCGGGCGCAGAGGTTAAGAACCCAGGGAGCCGAGGCAGTGATCGCAGACGCTTTCGACGCGGCTGCCGTGCACTCCGCGCTCGAGCGATCCCAGGCAGAAGCGCTTATCGATCAACTCACATCCCTGCCCAAAGAACTGGGCGATATGCCGAAGTACGCGGCAGGGGACAGCAGGCTCAGGCTTGAAGGTGGAGGGAACCTGTTCCACGCAGCCATCCAGAGCGGTGTACGCCGGTACCTGCAGCAGTCGAGCGGCTTCTTCCTCAAGGCAGCCGAAGGACCGCTGGCTGACGAATCATCTGCTTTCGACGTGAACGCCAGCCCCGCCGTGGCAGCCAGCGCGCAGACCTATGCGGCGCTCGAAGCCCGCCTCTTCAGCTCGGAGGCAGTCGAAGGCGTCGCCCTGCGGTATGGGTTCTTCTATGGGCCGAACACCTGGTACTACCCCGGGGGCTCGGCTGCGAACCTGGTCATGCGCCAACAGATCCCCGTAGCGGGCCATGGCCAGGGAGTCTCCTCCTTCGTGCATATCGACGATGCTGCTGTCGCAACAGTGGCAGCACTCACTGCGCCGCCGGGCGTCTACAACCTGGTGGACAACGACCCTTCGCCGCAGTCCGTGTGGCTGCCCGCCTTTGCCAGGTTCCTCGGTGCTCCCGAGCCCCTGCGCCTGAGCGAGGCAGAGGTGTCGGCGATGGCGGGAGAAGATACGGTGTACTACGCGACCAGACTCAGCGGTGCGTCGAATGCCACCGCTCGCCAAGTCCTCGGCTGGAAACCGCGCCGACTGGAGTGGCTCGAAGCATAGCGCCGCGAGTGGCTACGCTTCGCCAAGCAGCAGTCGTCTTCCGAGTCACTCTCCTTAACGCACGCCGAGCCGGAGCGGCTAGGCAGCCTTGCGCCTTCCGGCGAAAGCACGTTGGTACACTGGACCGGTGAAGCTTGCGCTGGCCCAGATCAATCCCACCGTCGGTGACTTCACCGGAAACGCCCGCCTGATCCTCGACTACACCGCACGCGCTGCGGCCGCCGGCGCCACCCTGGTGCTCTTCCCGGAGCTCGCCATCACCGGCTACTCGCCGGCTGACCTGCTGGAGAAGCCATCCTTTCTCGCACGCTCCCAGCAGGTTGTCGAGGAGATTGCCGCGGCCACCGCCACGCTCCCGATCACCATCCTCTGTGGCTTCGTCTCTGCCGCGCCCTCCGGCAGCGGCAAGCACGTCCAGAACTCCGCAGCCCTGCTGCGCAACGGCCGCGTCGACTTCGTCCAGACCAAGCGCCTGCTGCCCTTCTACGACGTCTTCGACGAGCAGCGCTACTTCGCCCCGGCGCTCAGCCAGAGCCTGTGCCAGGTCGACGGCGACTCGGTCGCGGTCACCATCTGCGAAGACGCCTGGAACGACAAGAGCTTCTGGCACACGCGCCGTTATGGCATCGACCCCATCGAAGAGCTCATGCAGCAGGGCGCGGCCGGCCAGCCGCCCTCCATCATCCTCAACATCTCGGCCTCACCCTACTGGCAGGACAAGCGCGCCACGCGCGAGCACATGCTCTCCGCCATAGCCCGCCGCTACCAGGTTCCCGTCGTCATGGTCAACCAGGTGGGCGGCAACGACAGCCTCATCTTTGATGGGTCGAGCCTGGTCGTCGCAAGCGACGGGCACGTCGCCGCGCAGGCGCTCTCCGCCCACGAAGATCTGATCTTCTACGACACCGATACCGGCGTCGGCGACATGCACCCGCAGATCGCAGACGAGTCGGCGATGACCTACGCGGCGCTCGTGCTCGGCACCCGCGACTACGTGCGCAAGTGCGGCTTCTCCAAGGTGCTCATCGGCCTCAGCGGCGGCATCGACTCGGCGCTTGTCGCGGCCATCGCCACAGAGGCCCTCGGGCCGGCGAACGTGATGGGCATCGGCATGCCCAGCCCCTACTCCTCCCAGGGCTCGATTGACGACAGCCGGCAGCTCGCCGCCAACCTCGGCGTCCGTTTCGAGCTCCTGCCCATCTCCGAGATCTTCCTGGAAACGACAGAAACCCTCAGCGGCCTCTTCGCCGGCCTGGCCCCCGACGTGACTGAAGAAAACCTGCAGGCACGCATCCGCGGCACCCTGCTCATGGCCCTCTCCAACAAGTTCAACGCTCTCGTCCTCACCACCGGCAATAAGAGCGAGATGGCCACCGGCTACTGCACCCTCTACGGCGACATGGTCGGCGCGCTCGCCGTTATTGGCGACGTCCTCAAGACACGCGTCTACGACCTCGCCCGCCATGTCAACAGCGAACGCGAGATCATCCCCCACACCATCCTCGACAAGCCTCCCTCGGCTGAGCTGCGGCCGGGTCAGCTGGACTCCGACTCGCTCCTTGATTACGCTCACCTCGACCCCGTCGTTGCCGCTTACGTCGAGCGTTACGAGACGCCGGAAGCGATCGCCACCGCCACCGGCCTCTCGCTCGATGTCGTACACTCGGTCGTCCAGATGATTGAGCGCAGCGAATACAAGCGCCAGCAGGCCGCGCCCGTGCTCAAGGTCACCCCCAAGGCCTTCGGTCCCGGTCGCCGCTTTCCCATCGCCGTCAAGGTACAGGTCTAACACCCGTGGCCGCGCGGCCGCCGAACTGCTTCCTCACCTCACTCCCAGGATGTTTTTCAGAATGATCTTCAGAATCAGCCTTCGCACCCTGCCCACGCTCCTCGCTCTCGCCGCCTCGCTCGGCGCCTCTGCCCAGAGCACCGGGTCCAATGCCGTGCCCGCCGCACCCGCGCCGCAGTCCATCGCCACCCCGGCCGCTCCGCCCGCCGCGCCCGCCTTTCCGCAGCAGGACCCGCGCAACTTCACCGCCGCCACACCCACCCGCGACACCGTGGAAGCCTTCCTGCGCCAGACCTGGGGCTACGACGCGGACCGCGTGTGGCAGGTGCAGGCCATCCAGAAGACCAGCGCCCCCGGCGTCAGCAAGGTCACCGTTATGGTCGCGCAGAAGAGCAATCCGCAGCAGACCGGCTCGCTCGTCTTCTGGACGACGCCTGACGGCAACAACCTGATCGCAAACGATGTGCTGCCCTTTGGCGCGCACCCCTTTGACACGCGCCGCCAGCTGCTGCAGGCAGCTGCCACCGGGCCCGCGCGCGGGGCCAAAACCAAAACCATGCTGCTGGTCGAGTTCGCCGACTTCGAGTGCCCGCACTGCAAGGAAGTGCAGCCCACCATCGCCAAGCTGCTGCTCGACTTTCCGCAGGCTCGCTTTGTCTATGAGAACTTCCCGCTCGTCTCGATCCACTCGGAGGCCTACAAGGCCTCGGCCTACAGTGTCTGCGTCGCGAAGCTGAACGGCAACGAAGCGTTCTTCCGCTTCAGCGACGCCCTCTTTGCCGACCAGGCGCAGCTCACGCCCGAGGCCTCTACCCAGGCGCTCAAGGATGCAGCTACCAAGGCCGGCGCCGACCCGTCCAAAGTCGCGGCCTGCTCCACCAGCCCCGAGGCAAAGACCGCCGTCGACGGCTCGGTCAAGCTCGCGCAGGACCTCGACATCAACGAGACCCCGTACCTGTTCGTCAACGGTCGCGGCATCCCCATCGGCGGCCTCGCCTATGAGCAGCTCAAGCAGATCGTCGCCTACCAGTTCAGCCAGGATAAATAGAGGTCAGGATAGGAGCACCCCAAAGCTCAGGAGTGCTGCGGCAACAGCACCATCTGCCCGGCCGCGGTGCGGTGACCCAGCCGCACCACCCGCGGCGTGATCACGATCACCAGGCTTGAGCTCGTCTTCTGCGTCGTCTGGTTGGTCCCAAACTGAAATCCGGGGATCTCGCTCAGGAACGGCAGCCCGGTCAGCGCGGCCGACTCCTGCGTGCTCAGCGAGCTCACCAGCAGCGCCTTCTCCCCCGGCTTCAGGGTCACGATCGAGTTGTACTGCCGGTTGTCCAGCACCGGGTTGCCATTGATCGAGGTCCCGTTCAAGGACGAGAGCTGCAGGTCCAGCTTCAGCGAAACATCCTGCTCCTGCTGTACGCGAGACGTCGCATGCAGGGTCAGCCCCAGGTCCTGATACTGCACCTGCGGCACCGAAGCCGAAGCTGCCGAAGCCAGCGAGGATAAACTGATTCCCAGGCTGGCCAGCGTACTCGACAGCCCAGCCGAGTTGATCCCCGCAATGCCGGTTGCGCCCGTCGCCAGGTTCGAATACGAAGACGTGATGATCGGATATCGCTCGCCCACCCGCACCGTGCCTTCGTCCTGATCCTGGAGCCGCAGCTGCACCTGGTCCAAAATGCGCGTGTCGGTGATGTTCAGCCCCAGGTTCGCAGCCGACTTGCCCAGCGTCACGCCGGTGGTCGTCAGTCCTCCGCCAAAGTAGGCAAAGGGCTGCGAGAGCAGTGTGCTTCCCGCCTGGCCGGAGAGAATCAGCGCCAGTGCGATCTCCTCGTAGTTGCCCGGCGTGGCCAGGCCGCTGGCGATGATCTGCTCCACCAGCGAAGGATTGGCGGCGATGAGCTGGTCGACCTCTGAAGTCACGTTGAAGATATTGCTGGAGCTGGGCAGCTCCGCGCCCGCGCTCACGTTGCGCGTCCGCGTCACCTGGTAGATGTGCATGTCCAGCAGCACCTCGCTGCGGCCCGCCATCAGCTCCTCCAGCAGCGCGTTCAAGGGCTTCAGCTTGGCCTGCGGCGCCCGCACCATCAGCGTGTGCGCGCCCTCGTTCACGCTGGCCTGCTGCGCGTCAAAGACGTTGCGTGCGATGTTGCCTACATCGCTCATCTCAATGGCTGTCAGTCCCGGCAGATAGACCGTCTCCTGCGCCAGCCTCTCAAACGCCGTGCGGTTCTCCTTCGTATCCAGCGCCACCAGCACGTGCAGCGGGTCCAGCGGCACCACGAATGTATTCGTCGCCAGCTCCGCTGCCTGTCGCGCCTGTTCAAAGGTCACATCGTCCTGGTCAAAGTGCACCCGGGTATCTTCGGCCGCCGTCGGTGCGACCGACTTGTCGATCAGCGCCGTGATCCCGAACGCCCGAAACACCTGCAGGAGCACCTGGTCGCGCGTCGCATAGACATGAAAGCTCTGCGGCGGCACGGCCCGCGGCTGCACTTCGACAGGCGCCTCCGCATCGTCCACACCCGCCCCAAGCACCGGCGCCTCCGGCCTTCGCTCCACCGCCCGGTCGAGCTCGTCCAGATGCTGCGCGATCATCGGATGATGCGTCGAAGACTGCGCATCCATCTGGACCGCTTCGTGCAGACGTGCGCGCCACTCCGCCTGGTCGCCGCGCAGCTTGGCCTTCTGCGCCTGCTGCAGCAGCTGCGTGATCAGGTTCTGCCGTGCGATGGTGAGCGCGGTCGCATAATTCCGGTTCGTCCCGTCGAGCGAAACAGCCCGCGTCAACCGCTCCACCGCACGCGGCAGATCGTGCTGCTCTATGGCCTTGGCTCCCTCGACGTACGCTTGCTGCGCCTGGTCGCGCTCGCGTGCGGTCGCGGGCCGGGCGAGTGGCGGCGCGGGCGGCTCGGCAGCGCGCGCCGCGGCTGCATGCGCCGGACTGGCCTGCGACAGCTGGCCTGAATCCTGCCCTGCCGCACCTCCGGCTGCCACCAGGCACAGCCCCGCCACTGCCGTGCGCTGCACTCCCCAGAGCCAGGCGCGGCTCAATCTGCCCCCGCCGGCACTGCCCGGTCGGCTGCCGCCGCTCGCACATCTTCAAGCAGCGCCTGGAGCGTGGTCGCACACGCCTGGGGCTCATCCTCCATCAGGCGGTCGAAACTGTAATTGCCCGTGGCCACCACGATCACCGGCAGCCCGTTGGCGCGCGCCGCCGAGATATCGAACGGCGTATCCCCCACCACGCACACCGACGCATCCTGCCCCGCCACCTGCCTCGCAAGGCGCAGCGCGTGCGCGATCATCTCCGCCCTCCGCTCAAACCCATCGCTGAACCCGCCGAAGTCAAACCACTCGCGCAGCCCCGCCACCTCCACCTTCAGCCACCCGATCTCCCTGAGGTTCCCCGTGGCCACGGCCAGCACCGCCCCGCGCCCGCGCAGGTAGCCGAGCATTGCCTTCACTCCCGGCATCACCCGCAGGTCCATCTCCGCCCGGCGCCTCAGCACGTACTCGCTCATGCGCGCGCCGATCTCCTGCTCGCGCCCGCGCCACACCGCATCCGCTACTCCCGCCCGCTCAAACGCTTCGCGCAGGATGGCAGGGTCCGTATTCCCATGCAGCACCACGCCGGCCAGCTCCAGCGGCCGCCCCAGCACCTGCTCGACGGCGTGCGAAAACGACTCGTAGTGAATCCGGTCGCGGCTCCGCAGCAGCGTTCCATCGATGTCGAACAGGTAGGCTGCCTGCGCGTTCCACGCAAAGCCCTCCCGCACAAACACCCGCTCGCCGGAATCAAAACCGTTCGCAGTCATAGTCTCAGGGTAAAGCAGCAGCGGCTTCCACCAGGGAAGCCGCTGCGACAGCCGGTTACCGCCGCGCGCCCGCCGGGATTTTGCACC
>DASWUY010000272.1:0-7993 GCA_036401435.1 Acidobacteriaceae bacterium
TTCCATCGAAGGGCAGAGCTTTGTCCGGCTCGTCATCCACCTCGACGCAAGGCAGCAGCCGCCCACCGGCAAGGAGAGGCTCTAGGTGCAGACCCCGAATAAAGTTTCGCAGGCAGAGTTGCACAGCGCGAAGGGGCATCCGATCACCGCTCTCCGCTACGCGGGCGACATCTCCTCCGCCTCCAAGGAGCCGGTGCTGGGCACCTACCACGCGCTCGACCACACCGTTCACCGCTCCCTGCTGCTTGATTTCTCCAAGGTCGAGTACCTGAACTCCTCCGGCATTGCGCTCGTCATCCAGCTGCTGATTGACGCCGGCAAGGCCGAGCAGACCGTTGCCATCTGCGGTCTCACCCCGCACTTCACCAAGGTCTTCACCATGGTCGGCATCACCAAGTACGCCACGCTCTACCCGAATGAGGCCGCAGCGCTTGCCGCGCTCTAGTCCCGTCCCTCGCCTACAGGCAGGGGCTGCCGCACGGCGCCTGAATTGCAGCCTGCTCTGCAGCCTGGCGTGCTGGCTGCTGCTCTCCGCATCCTTCTGTCTGCCGGCGCATGCCCGCGAGTTCGACACGCATCCGCCGCTTGACCCGCACTCGGTCGATGGCTCCTCCCTGGGCGGCCCCGTCGACCTCTCCTCGACCTGGCTGCTGCAGCAGGGTGACGACCCCGTCTATGCTGGCCCCGGCCTCGATGACAGTCACTGGCTGGTGGTCAGAGCCGGGCGCCCCCTGAGCAGCTACGGCCTGAAGAACGTAGACGTCGTCTGGTACCGGACGCACGTGCATCTGCCGCCCCATCAGCGCGACTTGGCGCTGCTGTTTGAGCGCTTTGTCGGCAGCCAGCAAACCTACGTCAACGGGGTGCAGGTCGGCTCCTCGGGTCCCTATCCCTCCGGCGGCAGCCTGACCGCGAGCTCAGTGCAGCAGTTGGCGATACCGGACGCCCTGCTCGCCGACGGCCAGCTCACCGTCGCCATTCGCGCGCCCATTGGACGCGCCTCCGACCATGGCGGCACGCCGGCGGCCTTTGACATTCCCAGCACCCTGCTCCTCGGCCCTGCGCCCTTGCTCGCGCAGCGCGCTTCGCTCTTCTACTTCCGGGACTACACCTCAAACGTCACCAACATCACCTTCCAGGCGCTGGTGCTGCTCATCGCGCTGGCGCTCGCGCTCACCCTGCGCACCGAGCGCGAGTACCTGGCGCTTGCCATCCTGCTCGGCGGAGCCGCCTCGCACGACGCGCTGAACCTGTGGGAGCATGCACGCAATATTCAGCCCACCGATCCGCTCATCCTGCTTCAGGCTGTCCTCGGCACCATCCGCCCCCTCGCCGGGCTGGAGTTCGTCCGGCTGGTGCTGGGCCTGAGGCGTACGCGGCTTCTCGCCGCCTACGAGTGGGTGCTCGGGTTCTTCGGCATCGTCGTCGCGTCTCTCTTTGTACACCTGATCCTGCTCGGCCCACCCGGCGCCGGCAACCCACTCCTGCTGGGCGGCAACCTCCTCTTCGAAGCCGTCTCCCTGCCCGCCAGCGCCGGGCTGCCCCTGGTGGCCTTGTGGGCGTGGTGGAAGCGCCGCAATCCGGATGCCCTGCTGCTCTTCGTTCCGTTGCTCATTGACGCCCTGGTGGGCTACATCAGCTTCGGCTGCTACCTGCTTTACCGCCTCCATCTGATCAGCCAGCCGGGCATCGGCGTGGTCCCGCTGCGCAGCTTGTTCGTGGGCTGGGACGAGGTAACCACGTTTATCTTCTGCGTCGCGCTGCTGCTCTTCCTGGTGCTGCGCACCCTGCGCATCGCCCGGGCGCGGGCCCAGGCCGTGGCTGAGATCGCCGCGGCGCAGACCGTCCAGCAGGTCCTGCTCGCGCGCGCCTCTGAACCCACCCCGGGCTTTGCGGTCGAAAGCGTCTACCACCCGCACAGCGAGGTGGGTGGTGATTTTTTCCTGGTCTCGCCCGCTCCCGACGGCTCGCTCACGGCCATCGTCGGCGACGTCTCCGGCAAGGGCCTGCTCGCGGCCATGCGCGTCTCCATGATCCTCGGCGTGCTGCGGCGCGAGGACTCGCGCGAACCCGCCGCCATCCTCACCCGCCTCAACGAGGCGCTGCTCACCCAGAGTGAAATGGGCTTTACCACCGCCTGCTGCGTGCACCTGCACCACACCGGCCACTACACGGTCGCCAATGCCGGCCACCTCTCGCCCTACGTCGGCGGGGTTGAGGTGCGCACCCCCGCTGCCCTTCCCCTGGGCCTCGACGCGGGCCAGGCCTATGAGACCGTCTCGGGAACGCTGCTCGCGGGCGAGACCCTGGTGCTGCTCTCAGACGGCGTCGTCGAGGCGCGCTCCAGGCAGGGCGAGCTCTACGGCTTCGACCGCCTCTCTGCGCTCACCCGGCGGCCGGCGCAGGAGATTGCCGGGACCGCCCGCAGCTTCGGCCAGGAAGACGACATCACCGTGCTCACCATCGCCTGCCTGGCCTAGCCGCAGGGTCGGGAACGAGGCAGGCCCTATCGCGCCGGGTACCGCGAAACGCGCGGCATCGCAGCCAGGCTCGACGCGCGGTCCGGGTCCATCGGCAGCAGGGTATCCGTGTTGGTCATGGTCAGCACCACCGCTACCTTTGCCGCCACCCGGCACAGGCGGATCAGCCCTACGTGGCCCAGGGCCAGACCATAGGTGCGCACCAGCACGCCCAGCCCGGAGCTGTCGCAGTAGGGCACCGCGGCCAGGTCAAAGACCAGCCGGGTAAAGCCGCGCTCGATCAGCGCCGCCAGCGACTCCTCGGCCACGCGCAACTCCGCGCTCAGCGTCAGCAGCCCGTCAAAGGTCACTACCGCCGTTTGCGCGTCCAGCTCTTCCACTTCGAGCCGCAGGGGCATGGCCACACCGTACCATGCAGCGGGCGCAACTGGCTCCCCGCGCCCTTAGATCCCCGCGCCGATCACAGCGCCGCCGCCAGCGCCGGCGCGCGCCAGTCCAGCGTGATGATGGTGATGTCGTCCTCCTGCCCATGCCCGTGGGCCATGCGGGCAATCTGCGAGGCGGGCAGCTGCGAGATCTCGGTGGTCCGCTCGAAGCCGAAGAGCTCGCCGGTGCGGGATCGCGCCTCGACCACGCCGTCCGAGAGCAGGGTGAGCCGCGCCGTGGCCGGCAGCAGGAACCGGCTCTGCTCGTAAACCACGTCTGCGACGATGCCCAGGGGCAGGCCCGGGGCCACCTCCAGCTCCACCCCGTTGAGGTAGGGAGCCAGGTGCCCGGCATTCGACAGCCGCACATCGCCCCCGGGCGAGAGCTCAAGACACAGGCAGGTGATAAAGCCTGCGTTCTCGGTGCGCAGGATCACGTCGTTGAGGCGCCCCAGCACGGCAAAGGGCTCCATCTGCTCGTCCGCCATGGACCGCAGGGCGCCCACCGCGAGCGTGCCCAGCATGGCCGCCTGCAGCCCCTTGCCGCTCACGTCGCCGATCGCCACCAGGATCGACCCGTCGGCCCGCGGCAGCACCTGGCAGAAGTCGCCGCCGACCTCTTCCGCCGCCAGGTAGACGATCTCCGTGTGCAGGCCGCCCAGCATCGGGATGTCGACCGGCACCAGGCGATGCTGGATATCGTGCGCAGCCTGCAGGGCCGAGGCCAGCCGCTGGCGCTCCCGGCTGGTGCGCGCAAAGCGGTAGACCAGCACCCCCAGAAGGCCCAACACCGCGATCATGTTGCCCACGTCACTCAGGCTGACTGAAAAAGGCGTCTCCAGCAGCTGGATGTCGGAGCCGATCAGCTGCTCGGCATGCGGAACGTGCAGGTCGACCAGGAAGTGCCCCAGGTTGCCAACCTCCGCGACGACGTTGCCGATCAGGTAGGGCACCAGCAGCAGGCGGGCATAGACGATCCCCGCCCGCCAGCCGCGCACCATGTACCAGACCAGCGCCGCCTCAGAGGCGGTGGCAAAGACAAAGTACATGCCGTCAGCCCACTTTGCGGACAGCTGGTAGGTGACCAGGAGAAAGGGCCCGAGGTCTGCCAGGACGTTGAACAGGATGGCCAGCCCGATCTCCGGCTGCCGGCGCAGGCTCACCGCCCCCCGCAGGAAGAGCACAAAGGAGATCCCGCCGAGCAGCTCCTCCAGGATGTACGCATCGAGCGCGCCCAGAAAGTTCCACCCGTAATGTTGCGAGGCCAGCAGGATGGGGAGACTGGCGGTGGACAGGAGCAGGTTCAGCGCGAACCACAGGTAGAAGCCCTCCCGCGTAAGCCAGAAGAGCAACAGCGTAGCTGCAGCCACGATTGCGGCCACCACAGCCTGCGTGTAGGCGTTCCCGTCCGAGAGCAGGACAGAGGCCTTGCCGAGCGCAAACTGCCGCAGTACCGCATCCGGGTCCCCGGCGAGCGCGCGCCCGCGCAGCACGCTCGGCCGCAGGTTCACGAGCGAGGGCGCCTGCCACAGCCGCAGCGCGACCGTGACCACCTGCGCCTGCTCCCCGGTGTGAACCGGCAGCGTGAAGACACGCGCGGCGCTGGTCAGCGTCGACGGCGCTGCCGGGGGCAGTGACCCCACCTGGCCCACCAGCTGCCCGCCGGCGAACAGCTGGTAGCTCTTGTCGATCCGTGGCATCATGAGGACCACCGAGGGCGTCTTCGGCGGTACGCGCAGGCGGAAGCGAAACCAGGCCAGCCCCTGCTGCTCGCTGTATCCCTGCGGCACCCAGTTGGTAGACGGCTGGATCAGCTTCCAGCCCGAGTCGTCCACGCCCGGTTGCGACCAGCGCGCATCGTCGCCGGCGTGGAAGCGCCAATCCTTGGCAATCGAGACCACCGGCATGCGGTCTGTCTGCAGATCGATCACCTGCGACCAGGCCGGGCAGCCCCACAGCAAGGCGGCGAGCGTCACCAGCAACTGCCCAAACATCCTCTTCTTCATCCGGCTCTTCGCCCTCTGGCTGTTTCTCTACCCTTCGGCGCGAAAGCGACAGGAAACAACCTGGCACAGAGAACCGCGTTGCTTGAGAATGTACCTGATTGCCGCGCGTCTGGCAGCGCCCCTTATCGACTACCCTGTCGGTACCAGGCGCGTCACGGGCCCGGAGGGTTACCGTCATGAGTGCTGAGGTGAAGCAGGCAGTACCGTTCTTCGGCGTAACAGATATGGATTCGTCGCTGCGCTTCTACGTAGACGGGCTCGGGTTCACCAGGACACGCCAGTGGATCCCGGACGGCGACGAGCATTACCCCACTGACGGCAGGATTCGCTGGTGCTGGCTGGAGCGGGGCGGTGCAGCGATCATGCTCCAGGAGTTTCCGCCGCACGGCCGGCCTGCAGGGGCGCTCGGAACAGGCGCGTCCGTGTGTTTCCAGTGCGAGGATGCGCTCGCCCTGTACCGTGAGTTCCAGGGACGCGGGATCACCACCCGGCAGCGGCCCTTCGTCGGCAACGGCTTGTGGGTCGTCGGCTTCACCGATCCAGATGGCTATCGCATCGACTTCGAAGGTCCGGCGGATGCCCCCGAAGAGAGCGAGCTGGAAGAAGGTTAGGGGCCGAGGTCACGCCCTTCTCGCCACCTGCCTCGCGGCCGCCGGATCGTGATGCCCGCACACTCAGCTATGCTGTTGCACTGGATGGTGTAGCCCGCCAATCCCCGGAGCCCGCGTGCTGAAGCTTCTCCTGCCCCTCTGCCTGCTGACGCTGCTCACCCCCCTGCCCTGCCGGTCGCAGCAGCCTGATGCGGCGCTGCCAGCCGTGGCCGCCCCTGCCGCGCCCATGGGCACGCTCTCGGACAAACTCACCTACACCAGCCGCCTCTACGACGGCATGGTCACCGAGTACTGGATCTACCTTCCCGCACAGTACGACCCGAAGGTTCCTGCTCCGCTCATCGTCTTTCAGGATGGCGGCGGCTACCTGGACCGGGGCGGCAATCATCCTGCGCTCAATGTGCTCGACACCCTCATCGCCCAGAAGAAGATCCCGTCCATGATCGCGGTCTTCGTCAACCCCGGCGACATCTCCGCCCACCCGGGCACGCCCACCTACCGCTTTGTCGAGGCGTATGGCAAGAAGTGGTCCCGCACCCTGACCGACGCCATGCGCTCGACCGAATACGACACTGTGTCTGATCGCTATCCGCGCTTCCTGCGCGATGAGCTGCTACCCGAGGTCTACGCCAGGTACAACATCCGCAAGGACGCCTACAGTCGCGCCATCACCGGCATGTCCTCCGGCGGCATCTGCGCCTTCAACGCCGCCTGGCAGCAGCCCGACCAGTTCTCCCGCGTCATCAGCTGGATCGGCAGCTTCACCAGCATCCAGTGGCACGAAGACCCGGCGGTACCCGACGGCGGCCAGGATTACCCCGAAAAGGTGCTCCACGAGCCGCATCGCAACCTGCGCATCTGGCTCGAAGACGGCTCGAACGACATGGAGAACGAGCGCTACGGCTCCTGGCCGCTGGCCAACCTGCGCATGGCCAACGCCCTCAAGCTCAAGGGCTACGACTTCCACTTCTCGCTCGGCAGCGGCACCCACAGCCCGGTGCACGGCGCCTCAGAGTTTGCCGAGGAGCTTACCTGGCTGTGGCGCGACTACGACCCCGCTCTCACCGCCCAGACCTACGCGCAGGATGCCGCCGAGAAAGCCCGCCCCCCGTACCGCGTCTCCATCGCCAACCGCGAGCCCTGACGCGAAAGGTGTAGCCTGTTGCGGTGAAGACAGACGACGACGCGGAGCTCCTGTGGATCCCGGTCGCCTCCGGCGAGACCCGCCAGGTGCGCATCACCCACCCGGCCAAGCTCTACTTTTCCCAGCAGGTTCAGCTCTCCAAGCTGGACCTGGTCCGCTACTACCTCGCCGTCGCACCCGGCGCGCTCGCCGGCATCGTCGACCGGCCGATCGTGCTCAAGCGCTTTGTCAACGGCGCCGAGGGCGAGCCCTTCTACCAGAAACGCGCACCCTCTGACCGTCCCGAGTGGCTGCGCACCGTCACCCTCTCCTTCCCCTCCGGCCGCACCGCAGAGGAACTGGTCGTCGACGACGCTGCAGGCCTCGCCTGGATCGTCAACCTGGGCTGCATGGAGCTGCATCCGCACCCAGTCCGCTCGGCCGACCTCGACCACCCCAACGAGTTGCGCGTGGACCTCGACCCCGGCCCCGGCATCGGCTGGGAAGACGTGCGCCGCGTCTCGCTCGAGGTGCAGGCCCTGCTCTCCGAGGTCGGCCTGCGCGGCTGGCCCAAGACCAGCGGCTCCCGCGGCATGCACGTCAACGTGCGCATTCACCCGCAGTGGAGCTTCACCGAGGTACGCCGCGCCGCGCTCGCGCTCTCTCGCGCCGTCGAGCGACGCGCCCCCACCCTCGCCAGCTCCAAGTGGTGGAAGGAGGAGCGCCACGGCGTCTTCCTGGACTACAACCAGAACGCCAAGGACCGCACCACTTGCTCGGCCTACTCCATTCGCCCGCTGCCCGATGCTCGCATCTCAACGCCCCTTGACTGGAGCGAGGTGCCGGCATGCGAGCCCGCCGACTTCACCGTCCTTACCGTGCCCCAGCGCTGGCTTGCACAGGGCGATCCGCACCGGGAGATGGACCAGTCTGCCGGCTCACTCGATTCGCTCCTGGAGCTCGCCGCGCGCGACGAGCGGGAGGGCCTGGGCGATGCGCCCTGGCCGCCACACTTCCGCAAGATGGAGGGAGAGGCGCCGCGCGTCTCGCCCTCGCGTGCCCGGTCTGCTGCGAGCAAGACCGCCGCGCCGGCGAAGGCCACGCGCGCCCGCATGCCGCTGCTCGTCATCGCCAACTCGGCTGACAAGCAGGCCGCGCTTGCAGGCCTGGACCGATGGAAGGCCCGGCACCCGGAGGCCGCTGCCCTGCTCGCCGAAGACGATGTGCTGATCGACCGCATGCGGGGCCGCTCCACCGTCTGGACCCGCATCCGCGTCAACCTGCGCCACGTGCCAGAGGCCCAGCGCCCACCGCAGGAGACGCCTGATCCGGACGACGACCCCACCCG
>DASWUY010000273.1:0-8454 GCA_036401435.1 Acidobacteriaceae bacterium
CGGCCGGGTCATCGAGATCTTTGGACCCGAGTCCTCGGGCAAGACCACGATCACGCTGCAGATCATCGCCGAGGCCCAGAAAGCCGGCGGCCTGGCCGCCTTTGTCGATGCCGAGCACGCGCTCGATCCGCAGTATGCCAAAAAGCTCGGCGTCGATATCGATAACCTGCTGGTGTCGCAGCCCGACTACGGCGAGCAGGCGCTCGAGATCGTCGAGGCGCTCGTTCGCTCGAACTCCATCGACGTGCTGGTAGTCGACTCGGTCGCGGCGCTCGTCCCCAAGGCGGAGCTCGACGGAGAGATGGGCGACTCGCACATGGGCCTGCAGGCGCGCCTCATGTCACAGGCCTTGCGCAAGCTGACCGGAACCGTCTCGAAGTCCAGAACCTGTCTGATCTTTATCAACCAGATCCGCGAGAAGATTGGCGTGATGTTCGGCAACCCCGAGACGACTACAGGCGGCCGCGCGCTCAAGTTTTACTCCTCCGTACGCGTGGACATCCGCCGCATCGCTGCAGTCAAGGAAGGCGACCAGGTGGTCGGGTCGCGGACCAAGGTCAAGATCGTGAAGAACAAGGTAGCGGCGCCGTTCCGTGAGGCGGAGTTCGACATCCTCTATGGCGAAGGCATCTCCCGTGAGGGTGACGTGCTGGACCTCGCGGTGACGCACAACATCGTCGAGAAGTCCGGCGCCTGGTACAGCTTCTCGGGCGACCGCATCGGCCAGGGACGCGAAAACGTCCGCCAGTTCTTCAAGGACCACAAGGACGTCTTCGCCAAGGTGGATCAGCAGCTGCGGCAGAAGCTGGGGATTGCGCCCGGCTCGCTGCCCGTCGTCGAGATTCCCCCTGCGCCCGTCAACGGTGCGGTGATCGCCCAGGAAGCAGTGCGGGCGCCCCGCCGGCAGTAAGAGCAAGCCAAGCGTCGCTCCCGGCTGCTTTGCCGCGGCCGGCAGAGCTGTAGGCGCGTAACCGGATGCGGGGCCCAGGGTCACTGCTACACTTCAAGTGCCTTGCACACTGTGACCGCCATCTATCCGGGCAGCTTTGACCCGATGACCAACGGGCATCTCGATCTCATCGATCGAGGCTCAAAGCTCTTTGACCAGCTAATCGTCTCGGTCCTGCGCAACTCGGCCAAGAACCCGCTCTTCTCCGTGGACGAGCGGGTGGAGATGCTGCGGGAGGGTACCTCCGGCTACGCGAACGTCGAGGTAGCCACGTTTGAAGGGCTGCTGGTGGACTTTGCCCGCGCCCGGGGCGCAAGAGCCGTACTGCGCGGCATCCGTGCCATCTCGGACTACGAATACGAGCTGCAGATGGCCATGTTGAACCGCCGCCTGAACCCGGAGGTCGAGACCATCTTCCTCATGCCGGACGCGCAGTACTCCTATGTGAGCTCGCGGCTTGTCAAGGAGGCGGCACGGCTAGGCGGCTCGGTGCACGGCTTGGTGCCGGAGCTGGTCATCCGGCGGCTTGAAAAGCGCCTCGAGGGACGAGCTCAGAACCCCCTCGGCTAGACGCTTTGAGCAAGGCCGCGTTCCCGCAGACGGACCACTCCAAAGGGAACGAAATCGGCTGCGAAGTCCCCGCGCAGCGCGGCCCCCGCGCTCAGGCGGCGTCGACTGCCGCCAGATTCTCTACCGGCGCCTTGCCCCGAATCCTGAGCAGGTTGAGGATAGGCGTGGTGCTCATCGTCGTCACCAGCGCCATGACCACCAGCATGGTGAAAAGCGTAGGCGAAAACGCGCCGACGTTGTAGGCGATGTTCAACACCACCAGTTCGACCAGCCCCCGCGTGTTCAGCAGGGCCCCCAGCCCGAGCGCGTTGCGCCACTTTTGGCCTGACCAGCGCGCCGCCAGCACCGCGCCGCCCATCTTGCCGCTTACCGCCGCAACCAGCACCACACCGGTCCACAGCCACATATTCGCGTCATTCAGCAGGTCAAGCCTGGTGCGCAGCCCGGTCAGCGCGAAGAAGAGCGGCAGCAGCAGGACAGAGGTGATCATGTCCAGCCGGCTGCGGATAGCATGCTGCCACTGCTCCACGCGTGGGAAGCAGACGCCGGCAATGAAGGCGCCGAAGAGCGGATGGACCCCGGCCCACTCGGTTACCGCAGCCGAGGCCAGGGTGCCGGCCACGACCACGCCCAGCAGCTCAATCGAGAGCTCCGGCTGGCGGCGCCGCTTGACCAGCTGCGCGGCCAAGGGTTTGACCACACCCAGCATCACGAACAGGTAAGCGGCCAGGCTCGTGAAACGGATCCATAGCGACGCGGTGCTGCCGTTTACGTCGATCAGCGTGAGAGCCACAGCCAGCAGCAGCCAGGCAACCACGTCGTCCACCGCCGCGCAGAGGATGGCGGTGGTGCCGAGCGGGGTAGACTGCAGGCCGCGCTCTTCCAGGATGCGGGCCAGCACGGGGAAGGCCGTGATGCTCATCGAGATACCCAGGAAGAGCACGAACGGCACGCTGCCGATGCCGTGCGGAGCAAAGCGGCTGCGAAGGGAGTGGGCCAGCAGGACGGCAGCGAGGAAAGGAATCACAATGCTCGTGCCGCTTGAAACCACCGCAAGCACGCGCTGCCGGTAGAGCTGCGCGTAGTCCAGTTCCATGCCGATGAGAAAGAGAAACAGGATCAGGCCGACGGTCGACAGGATTTCGACCGACCGCAGCGAGTCAGCAGGAAAGAGAACGGCCGAGGCGTGCGGCCACACGCGGCCGAGCACAGAGGGCCCCAGCAGAATGCCGCCGATAATCTCCCCGATGACGCGCGACTGGTGCAGCCTGCGTGCCACCCAGCCGCACACCACCGTCACCGCGAGCACCAGCGACATCTGCGCCAGGAGCAGTGTCATGGGCGGTGCACTCGTTGCCGCGGGCGCGCAAGGGGCATGATCTATGGTGTACCAGAGTGCGTCCAGTTCTCCAAGGCAGCGGGAAGCGGCGTACCTCGCTCGCCCTCACGCCGCAGCGAGGCCTGGGGGCGGTGCATAATGGACCGCGTACGCTGCGCGCCCACGACTGCCGATGCGAAGGCTTGCCTCTTCTTCCGGGTACCTGGCCACGCTTGCCATGCTGGCCATGGTGATGCTGCCGGCTGCCGTGACGCTCCGCACCGTGCATGCGACAGCGCTGCAGACGCGTGTCGCCGAGAGCGCCTCGCGCTACGGATACACGGTCAGCCTGCTCCTCTTCGCCGTGCCCTCGCTCTTCATCCTAAGCTGGTTTCTAGGCCAGCAGCGACTTACGATCTCAAAGCGCGCTTTCGGCTGGACCATCGGGATCCTCTTCCCGATGGGCGCGGCGCTCGACTTTTTCTTCGCGCAGCTCTTTTTCGTCTTCCCGAATCACGCAGCCACGCTCGGCATCCGCGCGCCAGCGCTGGGCGGCGGCGTGCCGCTAGAGGAGTATGCGTTCTACTTGCTGGGCTTCGTCGCTGTCCTGCTGGTGTACATCTGGTTTGACGAATACTGGCTTGCTGCCTACAGCGTGCCGGCCGCCGAGAGGATCGACTTCCACCGCTTGCTCCGCTTCCATCCCGCCTCCCTCCTGGTTGCGCTCGCCTTGCTCGCAGCCGGCATCCTGTACCAGCGCCTTGTGGTGGGGGTCGCGGGCAGGTTTCCCGGGTACTTCGTCTTCCTGGTGCTGGGCGCGCTGCTTCCCTCGTCTGCGCTGCTGCCCACGGCGCGCCCGGTGATCAACTGGCGCGCACTCAGCCTTACCATGTTTCTGCTGCTGACCATCAGCCTGCTGTGGGAGGTGACGCTGGCGCTCCCTTATGGCTGGTGGAACTTCCGCGACGCGCAGATGCTCGGCATCCGCATCACGGCGTGGAGCTATCTGCCGCTTGAAGAGGTGTATGTCTGGGTCGCTGTCACCTACAGCAGCGTGATCGTCTACGAGATCGTCAAGCGGTGGAAGGCGAGCGGCCGGCCGGCTAGGCACGCATTCCTCGGCAGGTGAGGGCGCCTGTGCGCAGAACGTAACTGAGACTGTGACAGGAGCAAAGCGCTGTCAAAGCGGCTGCCGCCGCAAAGGCGCCTAAGAGCGCAGCTTCCAGAGAATCTGGCGCAGAAACCCGATCCAGTGCGAGGCATCTCCGGCAGGGATACCAAGCCGCCGGGAGAGGATCCGCAGCTGGCGCGAGCGGTGCCGGGTGTGCATGGCCGGGTACTCGGCGGCCAGCAGGGTTTCTTCAAAAAGACTGGCGAGCCGATCGAGCTCGCCTGCAGCAGGCGGCGCCTTGGGCCGCCTTGTCGGTACGGCCTCCGGTGCTGCTGCGGCGTTGATCGCGGCCGCGAGCGGTGCGTCGCCGGCAAGCGCCTCCGGCGAGATGCGCGAGAGTTCATACAGGCAGACAGCAGCCGCCTGGCCAAGGTTCATCGAGGCATGCTCGTCGCGCGTAGGGATGTGCAACAGCGCATGGCAGTGGCTCACGTCGTCGTTCGACAGGCCAAACTTCTCTGAGCCGAAGAGCAGCGCGACCCGGCCGTGCTGCATGGCGACGCGAATGCGCAGGGCAGACTGCTCCAGCCGTTCGAGCGGCTGATGCCAGCCGCGGTCGGCAACGCCTGTCGTGCCGATGACGAGCGTGCAGTCCTCGATTGCCTGCGCGACCGTGTCGTAGTCGCGCGACTTGCGCAGTAAATCCGCAGCAGGTCCCACCGCGGATGAGGCGCTGCGAAACTCCTTGTAGTAGATAGCAGCGACGCGCAGGTCGCTGCAACCGAAGTTCGACATGGCGCGCGCCACAGCGCCAATGTTAAGCGTGTTGCGCGGAGAGACGAGGACGATGGCCAGGTTGGCGTTGTCGAGGATTTCCAAGGCTTCAGTCCAAGCGTCCTTGCTCCAAAGCAACGCCCACGGGCGCTACTTTACGCCAAGCCCATCATGCTGGTGGTAGTTGGGGTAGGGCGGCAGCGGCGGGGTCGAAAGCGGGTGCTCCTTGAGCTGCTCGAGCACGATCGAAACTGCGCGCTCCAGCTGTGCGTCGTGGCCCGCAGCAACGTCTTTCGGCAGTTCTTCCACCTCCACGTCTGGCGCTATGCCGTGGCCTTCCACTTCAAACTCGCCATGCAGGCCGTAGATGGCAAAGCGCGGCGCGTTCACACTGCCACCGTCCATCAGGGTGGGGTAGCCGCCGATGCCGATCAGTCCGCCCCAGGTGCGTACGCCGACGAGCGTGCCCAGACCTGCCTTGCGGAAGTACCACGGCATCGCGTCTCCGCCTGAGCCCGCGGACTGGTTGATGATCATGGCCTTGGGACCGAAGATGGCGCCGTAGGGATCCTGCTGCGGCTCGCCGTCGCGCTCCTTCATCCCGCTCATGGGCGCGCGCCGCAGCACGTCGACCACGTAGTCGGCGATCAGCCCGCCCTCGTTGTAGCGCTCATCAAGCACCACGGCCTGCTTGTTCAACTGCGAGTAGAAGTAGCGATTGAAGTTCAGGTAGCCGGAGCCGCCGGTATTGGGCATGTAGATGTAAGCCACCTTGCCGGCAGAGAGCTGGTCGACCTTGCGGCGATTGGACTCGATCCAGTTGATGTTGCGCAGGCCGTGTTCGGAGTCAACCGGGATCACCGTCACGTCGTGCGCGTCGCTCTCGTCCGGCTTCCAGCCCACGTGCAGGATGGTCTGCTTGCCGGCCGTGCCGTCAAAGAAGCTGAAGAGGTTGTCAGAGGCATGCAGCTCGCGTCCGTTGACGGCGAATAGATACTCGCCCTCGCGGACGTTGATGCCCGGCAGGGTGAGCGGCGCGGTGAGCGAAGGGGTCCAGTTCTGCCCGTTGTAGATCTTCGCAAACTTGTAGCGATCGTGGTCGACGGTGTAGTCGGCGCCGAGGAGCCCGGGGCGCGGCGTGTCTTTGGGCTGATCGGGGCTGTTCACAAACATGTGGCCTACTTCGATCTCGCCCAGCATCTCCTCACAGAGGTAGGTGAATTCGTCGCGCGATGCGATTGCCGCCAGGTAAGGCTCGTACCTCGCTTTGATTTTGGAGAGGTCGAGCCCGTGCAGGTGCGGGTCGTAGAAGAAGTCGCGTTCGATGCGCCAGGTCTCGCGGTACATCTGCTGCCATTGGGCGCGCGGGTCGATCGTCGCAAACATGCCACCGTTGTTGAGCGGTTTGCCGGCGTCGCCTCCCGGTTTCAGATCGCTGGCGGCGGCCTGAAACCAGGCTTCTCCGCGCGCGAAGAAGAGCTTCTCGCCGTTGAAGGAGACGTTGTAGCCGCCCAGCCCGTGCAACACCTCTTCGGTCTCGCGCTTGTCGGTAGTAAAGCGCCAGAGGGAGCGGATGGGCGGGCCATCGCCGGCCGAGGCGCGGGCCACCGCCCCGCCTTCCGCGAGATACAGCACGCCCGGCTTGCCGACTGCGAGATCGATGTAGTTGCGCGCCGGCACGGGCAGCGAGAGGATGCGGTTGCCGATGGCGGGCAGGTCGATGACCGTCTTCTTGTCTTCGTCTTTCTTGTCGTCCTTCTTGTCGTCTTTGCTGTCGTCCTTCTTGGGCGCCTTACCATGCTCCGCCTGGTCCGCTTCGGCTGCAGGGCCGTGCGGAGACGAGAAGCCGGAGCTGACCGGCTTTGCGGGTGCGTCCTTCTTCTCTTCGACTTTTTCGTCGTCGCTCTCAGGCGGTACGGGCGAGGTGCCGTAGCGGGCCAGCACGACCACGTACACACTGCTGCTGCTGGCGCGGTCTAGCGTGGAGAGGTCGATGCTGGCGTCGGAGGGTCCGCTGTTGGTGGAGGCGAAGAAGTAGAGGAACTTGCCTCCGGGGTCAAAAACAGGATGGCTGGCGTTACTCATGCCGTCGGTGATCTGGGTGGAGGCGTGGGTCGCGATCGAGTAGAAAAAGATCGCGTGCATCTGGCTCTCGAGATCGCGCGAGTAGGCGATCCACTGGGAGTCCGACGACCAGGAGAAGAGGAACTGGCCGTCGCGCAGGCCCTTGTCCACCAGCACCGGCTTGCCGGTATCCACATCGACGTACCAGAGGCGGTAGTGCTTGTCGTAGTAAGCGATGCGTTTGGAGTCTGGCGACCAGCGCGGGCTGTAGTAGAAGGACGGCTCGGGGCCGAGGTCAATGACCTTGGGCGGCGTGAGACCGCTCTGGTCGCGGAGGAAGAGCTGGTACTCGCCAGAGGCATCGCTGAAGTAGGCGATGGACTTGCCGTCTGGGGACCAAGCGGGATCGCGTTCGGCGGCGCCAGGGGTCTGGGTCAGGTTGCGGGTTTCGCCCTTGTCCGCGGGCAGGGTGAAGATGTCGCCATGCGCCTCGACGACGATGCGGGCGCCAGTGGGAGAGATGGCGACGTTCTGCGCCTCGGCAGGCAGGACCTTGACGAGATGCGGCACGAGCTGAGGCAGATCGCCGTGCATGGTGATGGGGACCGTGTGCTCCTGGCGTGAGGCAAGGTCGTAGAGGTGCAGCGATCCGAACTGCTCGTAGACGAGCGCGCCGGGCCCGGCAGCGAGGGTCTTCAGGTCGTAGCCATGGTTCTCGATCACCTGCGCGACAGCGCGGGTGTGGGTGTCGTAGGAGAAGAGGGAGACGGGACCGTTGCGGTCGGAGAGGAAGTAGACGGTGTCGCCCACCCACTGTGGGTTGGAGTCGTTGGAGTTCTCGCGCGGGATCCTGACCAGGTCAAGGGTCTTCAGGTCGACCAGCCAGACGGGCGTGGTCTGGCCGCCGCGGTAGTGCTTCCAGGCGGTCTCCCACTGGGCAACAGGCACGTAGGCGAAGGTGGCGCTGTCAGGGGAGTAGCGCCCCTCCACGGCGCTGGGCAGGGGCAGCACGGCAGGGGAGCCGGTGCCATCGGCGTGCGCGCGATAGAGCCGTGGAAAATCGGAGTAGCTGGAGTGGATGGACCCGAAGAGGACGTCCTTGCCGTCGGGCGTCCAGCCGACGGCGTAGCTGCCCTCCGGATCCCAGGTGAGGCGGCGCGGCACCCCACCCTCGGCGCTGACCACGTAGACATCGGTGAGGCCGTGCGCGGTGGTCGAGTAGGCGATCTGCGTGCCATCGGGCGAGTAGTAGGGTCCGAAGGAGACAGTGTTGGTCGAGGTCAGGCGACGCGCCTCGCCGCCCTCGCGCGGCACGGTCCAGATATCGCCGGCGTAGAGCAGGGCAATGCGGTTCTGGCTGAGGGAAGGGTTGCGTAGCAGCAGCGGCGCGTCGGCAGCAAAGGCGGGGAGGGGGAGGAGGGAGGCGAGCAGGAGAGCGAGCGGGCGAAGCTGCCGGGCTGCGCGGGTGCCGGCGATCGAGCGCAGGCGATGTGCCTGGGTGTCTAGCTGCCTGGGTCTCGATCCGTCTGTCGTTTGCCACTCAAAATGCATGCATTGCCCCCGGGGTTCATTTTGCCACGTGCAGAGAGCTGTCGCCCCTTCGCCTGGCCGGCGAGTCCCTCCCGGAGCGAAGGCGGCGGAGTAGACGGGCGCGGAGGATGTTCCACG
>DASWUY010000274.1:0-4465 GCA_036401435.1 Acidobacteriaceae bacterium
GGCGGTCACATCCGCAACATCGCCATCAACGCCGCCTTCCTCGCTGCCGATGCCGGCCAGCCCGTGCGCATGGCTCACATCCTCCGCTCCGCACGCACCGAGTACGCCAAACTCGACAAACCCCTTACCGAAGCCGAGACGGGGGACTGGCAATGAGCGCCTACCTCTACGCCACCGACCACGGGCGTCCCGCCGAACCCCTGCTGCAGCGCAAGTGCGCCTGCGGGGGCAAAGGCTCCTGCGGCTGCAAGTCAGAGGAGTTGGAGGGCCAGGCATTGCAGCGCAGCGCCACCTGCAGAGCGCCTGAAGCCATCCCGCACAGCGTGCACCAGGCCCTGCACTCCCCCGGGCAATCGCTCGATCCCGCCACCCGCAGCCTGATGGAGCGGCGCCTCGGCCATGACTTCAGCCGCGTCCGCGTGCATACCGATGCCCGCGCCACCCAGTCCGCCAGCTCCGTTCGCGCCGCCGCCTACACGGTGGGCGACCACGTCGTCTTCGGTGCCGGACAGTACTCGCCGCAGAGCCTGCCCGGCCGCGCACTGCTCGCCCATGAGCTCACCCACGTCGTCCAGCAGGGCAGCGCCCACGCCGCGCAGCTGCAGTCCATGCGTCACGGTCCGGCCGCCCTGCGCGCCGAGGCCGAGGCCGAAGCCGTCGGCGCTCAGGTCGCCTCTGGCCGCGAGGCTCAGCCGCTCTCCATCTCGCCCTCCGGCCCCGGGCTCGACCGCCAGCCCGCCGGTGGCGGTTCCGGCAGCGGCGCCGCGCCCCCACCCGACCCGCACCAGCAGATGATCGAAGAGGCTCGCGGCGCCGCCTTCATCCGCTGCCTGCTCGCCCGCGACATCACCTCAGGCGTCGGCCCGCCCGCGCCAGCCCGCCCCGATGGCGCCCCCGGCACCGACACCGCCGCCCCCGAAGGCCAGGCCCGCGCCCGCCATCTCGCCGCCCTGATGTTCGAGTGGCCCAACCCCAACATGGACCAGGTCACCAGCATCGTCGCCTCCATGATGACCCGGCTCGCGCCCGGCATCTCCGCCGTCGCCGCCCAGCCCGGCGACGCCAATTGCGGCGCCCGCGCCGGCTACGTCGTCGGCCACCACCCGCCCATCGTTCTTTGCAACGCCTTTTTCAGCAGCACTGCCGAAGAGCGCATCCGCACCATGATCCATGAGTCTGCCCACCTGGCCGGCATCGGCCAGCCCAACGGCGAAGGCTACTGCGCCTTCTACGACTGCAGCGGCCCCTGCCCCGGCGGCTTTGACTCGGCCGACTCCTGGGCCCAGTACGTCACCTGCCTCACCAACCACGGCGACAAGCTCGCCCCCGTCCAGGGCCGCGCCCACACGCCATGAGGCACCCCATGCTCGACCTCCACATCTCGCTCCTGCGTCTTCAAGTAGAAAACGCCGTTGGCCACGAACACCGCGTCCAGCCCATCACCCTCCGCGCCACAGAGATCCTCACCGCCCGCCTTCAGCAGGAATATCAGGACAGGGACGCCGCCCCCGCCACCCCCGCCCAGGCCCCGCCCACCGTCCAGGTCAGCCTCGCCGGCGCCACCAACGAGCAGGCTGCCCGCGCCATCGCCGCCGCCTGGCTCCGGGCCATCGCCCTCCGGCTGGAGGCCTGACCATGGGCGCGCTCAAGGGAGCCTTCATCAACATCGGCGCCGGCCTCCTCGGCGGTCTGCCCAACATCGTCATCTTTCAGTTCAACCCCGACCGCGTCACCCGCACCCCCTCCCTCGCCCAGCAGCCCAAGCCCCCCACCGGCGGCGGCGCCACCAATGCCAACCAGCAACCCTCCGGGCCTACCGAGACCTACAGCTTCCAGCTCCACCTCGATGCCTCTGACCAGCTCGCGCAGTCCAATCCCATCGCTGCCCTCAGCGGTATCCTGCCTACCCTCTCCGCGCTGGAGCTGCTGCAGGTCCCGGCCACCGCCATGACCATCGACCTTGCCTCGCTGGTCGGCCTCGGCAGCGGCAGCTCCAGCAGCGGACCCTACGTCATGCCGCCCCTGCAGCTGCCTACCGTGCTCTTCTTCTGGGGGCCCTACCGTATCTGGCCCGTCACCGTAAACTCCCTCAGCATCACCGAGACCGAGTACGATCCGCTCCTCAACCCGATCCGCGCAGAGGTGCAGGTCAGCCTGCAAGTCCTCACCACCAATCAGATCGATCCCGGCTCCACCCTCGCCCTCGGCGCCTACAACTACTCGCTTGGCGTCAAGCAGGTCATGGCTGCGCTCAACCTCGCCAACGCCGCACAGCTTGGCCTCAGTTCCATCTTTTCTCTGTCGCTCTAACCGGTCGCCCCAGCAAGCAAAGGGGAAGGAAAACATGATCTTCAAAGGCAGCCGCTACCAGAACACCCCCGTGCTCAGCATCGCGACCCCGGCGGGCAAGACCGTCCAGGCCCTTGCCGCGCGCTATGTCCCCGTTACCCCGGCCGGCTACCTGCACACCTTCAGCGGCTCAGAGCGGCTGGACCTCCTCGCCTATCGCTTCTATGCCAATCCGGAAAAGTTCTGGCTCATCGCCGACGCCAACGCCGCCATGGACCCGGAAGACCTGCTTACCGCCGGCGCCCAGCTGCGTATCCCCCCCGACCGGAGCTGAGCAGTGGCGCAAAAGGCCTTTCAAATCTCGTTTTCCGGTACCGCGGTCGAACAGGCTTTCTACGGAGATGTGCTGATGGTGCGAGTGGAAGAAAATACGGGCTCCGCCAACGCCTTCCAGCTCCACATGCAGTCCACCCAGGCCAGCGATGGCACCTGGAGCTACGTGGAAGACGATCGCTTCGCCCTCTTCACGCCCATCTCCATCCAGATGGGCTTTACCGCCGCCAGCGGCCTGGCCGGGGCGCTCGGCGCAGCCGCCAGCGCACTCGGCGGCGGTGCTCCGGGTGGCGGCGGTAACGATGGCCTGGTCCCCGTCTTCGATGGCTACGTCACCTCCATTCGCTTTGATACCGCGAGCGCCCCCGGCAGCACCACAGTCGAGGTGGCCGGCCTCGACGCCTCCGTGCTCATGAGCCTGGAAGAAAAGATCGCCACCTTTCAGAACATGTCCGACAGCGACATCGCCCAGCAGATCCTCGGCGCCTACAGCAACCTCACCGTGCAGGCCGATCCCACCGCCACCGTTCATCAGGACACCGATACGACCATCGTCCAGCGCACCAGCGATGCCCGCTTCCTGCGCGAGCTCGCCCAGCGCAACGGCCTCGAGTTCTACCTCCAGACCAACCCCTCCACCAGCAGCCTCACCGCCTACTTCCAGGCGCCGCAGCTTGACGCCACCCCGCAGCCCGACCTCGCCATCCAGTTCGGCGACAAGAGCAACCTGCTGCACTTCTCCGCCCACGTCACTGGCCAGCGCCCCCTCGCCGTCAAGGTGGCGCAGCTTGACGTCTCGTCCAACAGCGCCAGCTCCGTTCAGGTCACCGACCCTTCCCTCACCACCATCGGCAACAGCGATGCCGGCTCGCTCCTCAACAGCGCCCTTGGCACGCTCGTCACGCCCACTGACACCCAGGCGCAGATGCTCATCCTCGGTCCACCCACCAGCGACGCCACCGAGCAGCAGACCATCGCGCAGGCCGTCCGCGACGATGCCTCCTGGTTCATCGCCGCCCAAGGCGAGATCAACAGCGACGCCTATGGTGCTGTCCTCCGACCCCATCAGACCGTCCTCGTCAAAGGCGCTAGCAAGAGCTACAGCGGCACCTACTACGTCACCCGCGTCACCCATGAAATGCACGGCGACGGCACCTACCTGCAAAAGTTTGAGGCCCTGCGCAATGCCCTCGGCGTCACCGGCAATGAAGCCTTCTCCAGCAGCGGCGGCCTTGGCCTGCCCGCAGTCCCGGGAGTCTAGACCATGCTCGCCGCGTCCACCGAAGAACTCCTTGCCCGCCTCATCGAGCGGGTGGAAGGCCGCTACTACGGCAAGTACCGCGGCCTCGTCACCGACAACGCTGACCCCAGCAACCTCGGCCGCATCCAGGCCCAGGTCCCCCGCCTGCTCGGCGCTGAAACCTCGGGCTGGGCCCTCCCCGCCTTCCCCTACGGCGGCGCCAGCCAGCAGGGCTTCTTCGCCCTGCCCGACGTCGGCGCCGGCGTCTGGATCGAGTTTGAAGGCGGCGACCTCAGCTACCCCGTCTGGACCGGCACCTGGTACACCACCGGCGCCATCCCCGAGTCGGCTCAGGCCGGCCAGAAGGTCCTCAAGACCAGCTCCGGCCACAAGATCGTTCTCGACGACGATGCCGGCAGCCTCGCCATTACCGACAGCAACAACAACGTCATCCAGATGAACAGCACCTCCATCCAGATCACCGCCGGCAACGCCACCCAGGTGGTCATCGACGCCCCCGCGATCCAGCTCGTCAACGGCGCCTCCCACCCGCTCGTCTTCGGCGACCAGCTCCTCCAGTACCTCAACACCCTCGTCCAGACC
>DASWUY010000275.1:0-2322 GCA_036401435.1 Acidobacteriaceae bacterium
TGTGGGGAGTCGCCGAGGTCGGGAAGGTTCATCTGCTGGCGAAAGAGTGCGCGGATCTGGGCCCGGTTCTTGTGCAGCGCTGGTACGACGATGTGCGATGGCTGATCGTGCCCGAGCTGCAGGATAAGCTCGGCAAGATCTGTTTCATAAGCTCGAATGCCGGCACGCGCAAGGGCGTCGTTCAGCCCGATCTCCTCAGTGGTCATGGACTTGATCTTGATGACCTCAGCCGAGCCTGACTGCTGCACCAGCCGGGTGACGATGGCCTGGGCCTCTGCCGCATCGCGCGCCCAGTGCACCACTCCGCCGGCGCGTGTGCAGTTGTCCTCAAACTGCTCGAGATACCCCGCGAGATGGGCGAAGGTGTGCTCGCGCACGGCGCGGCCGCTCTCGCGCAGTGGCTCCCAATCGCGGAGCTCGCCCACCACCCGCGCACGCCGCGCCTCGATGATGTCGGTGGCGTGCCGGACATTGCTGCGGAGTTGCGCGTCCCTAAGCAGCGCACGGGCCGCGATGGGGAAGGGAGGGGCGGTGCGGGGATCGAGCGGGGAGCGCTCCCGGGGGCTCACCTGGGCTCGGCCTCAGAGGAGGCGAGAATCTGGGCAAGATGCAGGACGCCCACCCCGGCACCCTGCCGATGCAGCGCTCCGCCCAGGTGCATCAGGCAGGAGTTATCGCAGGCCGTACACACCTCTGCTCCGGTAGCGAGGATGGCGCGCACCTTGTCTTCCAACAACGCGCCTGAGACCTCGGGGTTCTTGATGGCGAAGGTGCCGCCAAAGCCGCAGCACTGCTCCACGCGTTCGAGCGGCACCAGGTGAATGCCCTGGACCGCGCCAAGCAGGGTGAGCGGGCCCTCGCCGAGCGCCAGATTGCGCAGGCCGTGGCAGCTTGCGTGGTAGGTGACGCGATGCGGGTAGCAGGCTCCGACATCCACCTGCTGCAGGCGATCCGTAAGCAGGGCCGAGAACTCGTAGACACGCGGCAGCAGCGCCGCCACCTCGGTCACGAGCCTCGTGTCTCCCTGCGCCGCGATGCCCGGGTAGTGGTCCTGCATCATGGCCACGCAGCTGGACGAGGGGACAACGACCGCCTCGGCGTCGCGAAACTGCTCGACGAAACGACGCACCAGCGGCAGCGCCTCCTCGCGGTAGCCGGTGTTCCAGTGCATCTGCCCGCAGCAGGTCTGGGCTGCGGGAAAGGTGACGGTGTGGCCGAGCCGCTCGAGGACGCGGACCACCGCCTTGCCGGTCTCGGGGAAGAGGGTGTCGTTGTAGCAGGCGATGAACAGGGCGATGCGCAAGGAGCCTCGTTCGGGGAGCGGAATGCCCGTGCGCGAACAGTATAGGGTCCAGCGGGATAGGGTGCGGAGGGCGTCTTCGCAGCCGGTCTCCGGCCGGGTTTTGAAGGCTGGCCTAGGCGCGGACCATTACGGAAGTTTGTCTCCGCCTAGAACTCTGCCCGGAGCGGCCGATGTGTGGAGAGGATGCACCGACGCACGTTGCCGGCCGGCCATCTGCGCCCGAAAAAGGGAGAGCCCCGGAGGGCAGGTTGAAGGCAAGCACACCAGAGAGCCGCCCCGGGGTGCGGGCACTCGTTCTTCTCGCGATCCTTCTTGCGTGTCATGGCCTGCAGGGGCAGGGTGCGGCGGTCGCCGCAAACCCTCAGGCCGTGCTGACGAGCGCAGCTCAGGCGCACAGCCTGAGCATAAAAGAGGCGTCGCGGCACTACCCTGTCCACCTGCACGCCGTAGTCACCTACTTCGACCGCTTCACAGACACCCGGCAGACGGCCCTGTTTATCCACGACGCGACCGGAAGTATCTACGTCGCCGTGCCCCCGGGTTCGGTCCCGCCACTCCAGCCGGGAACGACGATCGACCTTTGGGGCGTGACTGCGATGGGGAACTTTGCGCCTATCCTTGAGAAGCCGCACATCCTCGTCACCGGGCGATCCGGCCTGCCCGCCGTAGCTCCGCGGGTGACGCTGCCAGAGCTCTTGACGGGCGGGGAAGACGGCCAGTACGTGGAAGTTGAAGGGATCATCCACGCGGTGGATGAGAACGAGCACACAGCCACCCTGCACCTGGCCATGCGGGATGGACCGATCAGTGTCACCACTATCCGCGAGCCGGGCGCGAACTACGAGGCGCTGGTCGATGCAACGGTAGAGCTGCGCGCCAACGCGGCTCCCCTCTTCAATGGCAATGGCCAGTTGATTGGTGGACGGCTGGTGCTTCCCGGCCTGTCCGCGGTTCGCGTTGTCAAGCCGGCGCCGCAAAACCTTTTCGAGCAACCCGCGATTGCCATCGACAGCCTGTCC
>DASWUY010000276.1:0-7193 GCA_036401435.1 Acidobacteriaceae bacterium
GTGGACGCCGCTGGTGTATGCGGGGCTGCCGCTGGCGCTTTCGATTGCGGCGGGGAAGCTGCGCATGGTGGCGGTGGTCGGGGTAGGGGCGATGCTGGTGCTGCTGAACGGCTCCCTGCCGCTGGGGCCGGAGAGGCTGCTGTGGACGCTGCCGGTGGTGGCGGCGGTGGGGCTGCAGGGCTGGTCGCTGGGGTACGCGCGCAGGCAGGGACGAGCGGCGTCTTCGCTGGGGAGCGTGATGCTGCAGTGCCTGACGGCGGGCGCGGGGTTGCTGGTGGCTGCAGCGCTTGCTCGCGAGGCAGCTCTGCCGGGGGTGCGGAGCTGGACGCCGGTGCAGCTGGTGGCCGCGGCGGGGATCGTGGTGCTGGCGACGGCGGCGGCCTACCCCTTGTACTACCGGATGCTGGCGGTGCTGGAACCGGCGCAGGCGGCAGGCTCGCAGTGGCTGCAGACGGTGGTGGCGGTGGCGGAGGCTGCGTGGCTGCTGGGGCAGAGGCCGCGGGCGGCAATGGCGGGAGCGGCGCTGATGCTGGTGGGGTGCACGGTGCTGCTGGTGCGGAGGGACGTCGGTTCGGAGAGCTCCGGCGTGGAGGAGTTGGGGCTGCGATAAGGAGCTGGATACCTGCGCCACCCGAAGAATGACTGAATGACAATCACGGCTTGCTGCCGCAAGCAGCAAGAGCCGTCCTTCGGGGACGACCTTGTGCTTGTGCGGTGGTGCCGCCATCGCGGTGCGGCGTCTGATTTCGCAGGAGCGGGGCTAGCGGTCAGGCGCGGAGTGCGACTGGCTCGCGCTTGTCGCCGAAGAGGTTGCCCATGCGGCGGACCTGGGCGCCTACGCCGCGGAGCTTCTCCTCGATGTGCTCATAGCCGCGGTCCATGTGGTAGACGCGGTCGAGGATGGACTCGCCGTCGGCGACCAGGGCGGCGAGCACGAGGGAGGCGGAGGCGCGGAGGTCAGAGCACATGACGGCGGCGGCGGAGAGGGGCGTCTTGCCGGCGATGACGGCGGTGCGGCCATCGAGCTTGATGTTGGCGCCCATGCGGATGAGCTCGGAGACGTGCATGAAGCGGTTCTCGAAGATGTTTTCGGTGATGACGGAGGTGCCGGCGGACTGGGTGGCGAGGGCCATGTACTGGGCCTGCATGTCGGTAGGAAAGCCGGGATACTCCTGAGTGGACATGTCGGCGGCGCGGAGGTTGCCTTCGGAGCGCACGCGGAGCGAGTCCTTGCCGAGGACATCGATGCGGGCGCCTGCCTCCTCCAGCTTGGCGATGACGGCGCCGAGGTGGGCGGGGTTGCAGTTGGTGACGCAGAGGTCGCCGCCAGTGATGGCGCCGGCGACGAGGAAGGTGCCGGCCTCGATGCGGTCAGGGTGGATGCGGTGGCGAACGCCGTGGAGCGCTTCGACGCCCTGGACGCGGATGGTGGGGGTGCCGGCGCCCTCGATCCTGGCGCCCATGCCGACGAGCATGGCGGCGAGGTCGACCACTTCGGGTTCGCAGGCGCAGTTCTCAAAGAGGGTTTCGCCCTCGGCGAGGACGGCGGCCATGAGCAGGTCTTCGGTGCCGGTGACGGTGATCTTGTCGAAGTGGATGTGAGCGCCGCGGAGGCGGGGGGCGCGGGCCTCGATGTAGCCGTGCTCGTAGCTGATGGTGGCGCCCATCTTCTCAAGGCCGGCGATGTGCAGGTCAATGGGGCGGCCGCCGATGGCGCAGCCGCCGGGCATGGCGACGCGGGCGAGGCCGGTGCGGGCGACGAGCGGGCCGAGCACGAGCGAGGAGGCGCGCATGGTCTTGACGATCTCGTACTTCGCGGTGGGGTCAGAGAGGATGGCGCAGCTGACGGTGGTGCGGTGCTGGGCGCGGCCGTAGCCGAGCTCTACCTCAGCGCCCATGGAGACCAGGAGGCGGCGCTCGGTCTCGATGTCCTGGACCTGGGGGATGTTCTCAAGCACGACCTCGTCTGCGGTAAGGATGGCGGCGGCCATGCAGGGGAGGGCCGAATTTTTTGCGCCGCTGACGCGGATGGTCCCCAGCAGCGGATTGCCGCCGCGAATGACAAATTTGTCCATGGATGCTGTGGTACTCCCTCGAGCGAGCTCGGCCTATGCTCTCCAGTCTAATATGCGGGTTCGAGGGAGGCGCAGGGTAGTAGCGAGAGAGTACACTCACTCGCAGATGCGTACCCCTCTGCTGCTTGCTGCCGCCTGCCTGATCCTCCTTGTGCCGCGATGCTCCCTGAGTGAAACCGGGACGAGCGGTGGACCTATCGTGACGACGCCGACGGGCGGGTATGAAGGGAAGGTGGAGACGACGCCGGGCGGCGCGGTGCAGGCGTTTCTCGGCATTCCGTATGCGCAGCCGCCGGTGGGGGAGCGGCGATGGAAGGCACCGGCGGCGGCGGCGAGCTGGACGGGCGTGCGGCCGTTCACGAGCTTTGGTTCGCGGTGCATGCAGCCCTCGCTCTATGACGATATGTTCTTTCGCGATCCGGGCCAGAGCGAGGACTGCCTGACGCTGAATGTGTGGCGAACGGCGAAGCCGGGCGGGAGACTGCCGGTGATGCTGTGGATTCATGGAGGGGGCTTTGCTACGGGCGGCAGCTCTGAGCCGCGCCAGGATGGCGGGCACCTGGCGACCAAGGGCGTGATCCTGGTGACGTTCAACTATCGGCTGGGGGTGTTTGGCTTCATGGCGCACCCGGAGCTGGCGGGCGAAAACGCGACGCATGCAGCGGGGAACTACGGGCTGCTGGATGCGGTGGCTGCTCTGACCTGGGTGCACGCGCACATTGCGAGCTTCGGTGGGGATCCTGGGAACGTTACCATCTTTGGCGAGAGCGCGGGGTCGACAGCGGTGAGCGCGCTGATGGCTTCGCCGCTGGCGCACGGGCTGTTTGCGCATGCGATCGGGGAGAGTGGCGGGGCGTTTGGCATGACGCGGGCGCTGCCGGCTGCCGAGCGCGGGGAGAAGGACGCGGAGTTTGCGCGGACGGTGCTGCACGCGGACTCGCTGGCGGCGCTGCGGGCGATCCCCGCCGAGCAGCTGCTGGCCGAGGTGGGGGCGGCGCATCATGGGTTTGGGATGGACATTGACGGGGCCTTTCTGCCGCAGGCGCCGGCGCAGATCTTTGCCCAGGGGCGTCAGAACGACGTGCCCATGATCGCGGGCTGGAACCATGATGAGGGTGGGAGCGGCAAGGGGACGACCACGATCACGCCGACCGGCGGAGCAAGTGCGCCGGCAGCGGGCGTGGATGCGCCAGGGGACCTGGCGCGGTTGAAGGAGACGGCGGAGAAGGACTTCGGGCCGCGAGCGAGCGAGTTTCTCGCGGCGTTTCCGGCGACGAGCGATGCGGAGGCGCTGACGCGCCTACAGGAGTATGCGGCGGCGAAGTTTATCGCCTACGGGACGTGGAGCTGGCTGGAGGCGCAGGCGACGTATAGCAAGTCGCCGGCCTACCGGTACCGGTTTGACCTGGTGCCGCCGCCGGACCCGGCGCGCCCGGGGCGCTTTGGGGTCTTTCATTCGGATGATATCGAGTATGTGTTTGGGAATCTGGACTCGCGCAAGGGGATTGCGTGGCGGCCGGAAGACTATGCGATGAGCGAGCAGATGATGACCTACTGGACGAACTTTGCGCGGACCGGGGATCCGAACGGAGGGGGCAAGCAGGGAGCGCTGCCGCGGTGGCCGGTATACAACGCGGCTTCCGGGTCGCGGGTGATGTATCTGAACCAGACCTCGGTGGCGGAAAAGGATGCGACCCGGGACGAGTTTCTCTTCCTGCGGAGCGCGCAGAAGTAGGCGGCAACTACTCGGAGGTGCGCGGCTTCCAGCCGGAGCCGGGGCGGGCGACGGCGTACATCTCGGCGGCGATCTGGTTGGACAGCCCGCTGCGGTCGGTGCCTACGCGGTAGAGGTCGGAGTGGGTGCGGCCGGGCAGGTAGGTGAAGTGGGGCTGGGCGTGGAGGGCCTCAAGGCGGGCCTCAAAGAGGTGGGCTGAGCCGTCGAGGTAGAAGGTATCGGCGGTACCGACGACCAGGTGCAGCCGGCCGGTGAGCAGGGAAGCGCGTTCGGCCCAGTGGGCTTCGACCAGGTGGGCGAGGTCGTAGTGGTCGTGCCAGTAGGCGACGATGGCGGGATGAACCTCGCCGGTCTGGTGATCAAACATGGGCTCTGGCGCGCCGGTGGCGGCGCGGGGCGAAAAGACCCAGTCGAAGGAAGATACCTGGCCGCCGTAGGGGCCGAGCACGTCCTCAAGGTGCGTGATCTGCTCGAAGGTGGCGAGGACCTGACCGTGTTCGCGCATGATGGGGGTGGGCGTGCCGTCGGGCTGATGGTAGAGGTTGGCGTGGGGGGCGTAGAGGTCGGTGTTGGTGAAGTTGTGGAAGTCGCTGGGGTCGGGCGAGGTGGACCAGGTGCCGCCGAAGATGTGGGGGTAGTTGATCTGGAGCTGGAGGGTGGCCCAGCCGCCGCTGGAGTGTCCGTTGAGCAGGCGCCCGGTGGGACGGGCGTCCATGGCGGGGTACTTCCGCTCGAGCGCGGGGATGAATTCGGTGGTGAGCGCAGAGCCCCAGGGGCCGTCGTTGAGCGAGTCGGCGAACTCATGGGTGCCCTGCGGCACGGACTCACCGAGCATGACCCAAAACATGGGCGGCATGAGGCCATCGACCATGCGCTTGTGCAGGGCGAGCCCAGTCATGAGCGCGTAATTCAGGCTGCCTCCGAAGCCGTGCGTCCAGTAGGCGGTTGGGTAGTGGTCGGCGGCTTTGTACCCGGGGGGCAGGATGACCCAGGCGCGAACGGCGATGGGGTGTCCCCAAAACGCGGTGAGCAGGGCGCTGGGCACCGACTCCTGGACGGCGACAAGGGGACTGACGTTGCGCGCGGCCTCGGTTGCGGCTGCCTGGCGGGCAGTCTGCTCCGGGTGGCGATCGAGCGTGAGCACAGGCTGGCTTGAGCCCGGAGTCCAGGCGGGGAGCGGCAGGACGTCGCTCTGCCAGTCGGCCCCTTCGCGGCCGCGGTAGTTGTAGGTGTGATCGACGTCGAGGACGGCCTGGATTTCGTAATCCGCCGGTTTGAGCGTTGAGAAGGCGCGCGGGAAGGCGGCTTCGTCCGCGTTCAGCTCGACGGATTGTCCGGGCGCCAGGTTGTGCACCTCGCGGGCCGCGACGAACGCGTCTTCAAACTGAAACTCGTCCGTGTCGACGCTCTTGTCGCCCGAGCCCTGCTTGAGGAAGAGCAGCAATCGCCCGCTGACCGGGGCAGCGAGAGCGGTGCCGGCCTGCACGCGGAAGAGGACAGGGGTATGGGCGGGGCCGGGCTGCGCCTGGGCGCTGCGCGGGGCGGGGCTGGTGAGACTCAGCAGCAGGATGGCGGCGACGGCCGCGGCTGCGAGTGCGATTCGGCCGGTGGTCCCTCGCAGGGTTGAGCCCGCTGTCCTCAGGTAGGGTTTCATTCGCTTTCTCTAGACGCATGGTACTCGAGGCTGTGAGGCAGTCGGCGGGGCTGTCTTCTTGTTCGCGGAACGAAGAGAGGGCGGCGGCGCAAGACAAAAGGCGCGCCCGGGGAGGGACGCGCCTACTTTCGCGGCAGGGATGGGTCTAGAGGTCGAGTTTGGAGTCGTCGATGGCGCGGCGGACGTTACCGTCGGCGCGGGCCAGGCGGCGGACGGCTTCCTGCTTGTCGACCTTGGCCTTGAGCATGACGAGGGCGATGGGCACACTGCGTCCGGCAGACTTGATGACGCTGACTGCCTCTTCCCGGGCTACGCCGCAGGCTTTCATCAAGATGCTGATACCGCGCTCGACGAGCTTGGTGTTCTGCATATGGACGTGAACCATAAGGTTCTCGTAGACATAGCCCAGGCGTGTCATGGCGCCGGTGGTGATCATGTTGGTGATCATCTTCTGGGCGGTGGCGGCCTTCATGCGGGTGGAGCCGGAGATGACCTCCGGTCCTACGTCGGCGACGATGACGATGTCGGCCGCGGCGGCGATGGGGGAGTTCTGATTGCAGGTGATGCAGGCGGTGCGGGCGCCCTGGGTACGGGCGTAGGCGACGGCGGCGACGACGTAGGGGGTGCGGCCGCTGGCGGAGAGGCCGATGACAACATCCTTGCGGGAGGGGCGGCGGCGGGCGATATCGCGCTGGCCGAGTTCTTCCGAGTCCTCGTTGACCTCAACGGGGGAGGCAAGGGCCTTGGGGCCGCCGGCCATGATGTATTGGATGGAGTGAGGATCGTTCGAGAAGTAGGGAGGGCATTCGCAGGAGTCGAGGGCGGCGATGCGTCCGCTGGAGCCGGCGCCGATGTAGATCAGGCGGCCTCCGTCGCGGAGGGATCGAGCGACGGCATCGATGACGAGCGCGATCTCGGGCAGGGCCTTTTTGACGGCTGCGGCGACCTTGGCGTCCTCATGATTGATGATGCGGGCGATCTCGAGGGCGGACTTGGTGTCAAAGCCCTGGGAGGCTTCGTTCGAGCTCTCGGTGGTGAGCTCATGCATGGGCAGGTGGGAGGAGCCGTTGGCTTCTCCGTGCATCTCGGCTAGTGAAGGAGAGCTGATTGTGGCCATAAGGGGATACGTCCTCTGCAGGTTAGATTGTAGACCTTGCCCGGCACGTTGCGCTTTGCTGTTGTTGCCACCGAAATGACCCAAGTTTGCTACAGGTACTATGCGCCCGTTTGCGCAGCGGCGCGCACGAGAAGATCGTGAAATTTGGGCCGGAGTTCCCGGATGAGAATGTTGTGCCGGATGGGCCAGGTGCGGTTGGTGAGCAGGACGACGGCGAGGTCCTGCTCGGGGTCGAGCCACAAGGAGGTCCCGGTGAAACCGAGGTGGCCGATGGAGGATGGGCCAAAGCAGCTGCCGGCCGAGGAGGTATCGCTCGGTGTGTCCCAGCCGAGGGCGCGGGAGCTGTTGGCGGGGGTGTTGGTACGGGTGGCGAAGAGGCGGGTTGTAGCGGGATCAAAGAGCGAGGAGGCCCGGGTGCTATCGCCGCGCAGGGTGGCGAGCAGCTCCTGGGCGAAGCGGAGCAGGTCACCGACGGGCGCGAAGAGGCCGGCGTGGCCTGAGCAGCCGCCCAGGACCCAGCAGTTTTCGTCATGCACCTCGCCCTGGATCACGCGGCCGCGGAAGAGCTCATCCTGTTCGGTCGGCGGGATGGCGGGGCGCATGGACGGGGGC
>DASWUY010000277.1:0-8422 GCA_036401435.1 Acidobacteriaceae bacterium
TTTATGCGGCTGAAAAAGAGCAGCAGGTCGCCCCAGTACCGGCGCCCCACCGAGACCCCCTCGCGCAGTCCCCGCGTCACATGCAGCGCAAACGCCGCCCACAGCTCATCCTGCTTGTCATACCGCCACGCGTTGAACGAGATCACCACCGCCGGCGCCGGCCCCGCCTCCAGCGCCCGCTTCAATTGCAGCAGGAACGAAGATTTGCCCGAGCCCCACTCCCCCTCGATCGACAAGGTAAGCGGGGCCTCAGTCTCCGGCGCCTTCAAAAACCGCGCAATCGCGTCGACATAATCCTTGAACCCCAGCAGGTCTTCCGCCGCCGCCTTGTCGCTCACCGAGCTCGAGCGCGCCGATCCGGCCGAGATCACCGCGCCCGCTTCAGCCGGCTCGCTCGCCTCCACACTCGGCTCGTCCCCGCCGTACTCAGGCATCATGGTTGGCCACCATACCCCCAAGCCATCGAGAAGGCCAGAGCAAAACTCACGCCCTGCCGACCGCCCGCCGAACGCACGCACCGCCATGCGGCGGTATCCTGAAAGAGTGAAAACAGAGATACGTTACGCCATCGCCACCCAGGTCCCTGCCGAGCTGCTCGTCCTCTTCACCGTCGACCAGAGCCTCGGGGCCGGCTCCGCCACACCCGCTGTCTTTCCCCTCACCGAAGCCCAGACCCTGCATACCTCCGTCGGTGAAATCCTCACCAGCGGCGAGTTCAAGTCCGCCGCCAACGAGACCCTGCTCATCCACGCCCCCGCCGGCCTCGCCTGCAAGCGCCTGCTGCTGGTAGGGGTCGGCAAGGCCGCTGCCGAGGGCACCGGCAAAGGCCCCTCCGTCGCCGCCCTGCGCCGCGCCGCCGGCACCGCCGCGCGCTTCGCACGCGCCCGCGGATCCAAAGACCTCGCCATTGCACTGCCGCAGACCGCCGTCGAGGGCACCGACGCAGAAGTCGCCCGCGCGATCGTCGAAGGCGTCCTCATCGCCGACTTCGACCCCGACACCTACAAGTCCGATCGCCGCGACCTGTCACTCTCGACCCTCACCCTCTTCGCCTCCGAGCGCGTCGACCAGGCCGCCGTCTCCGCCGCGCTCGCCGAGGGCGTCATCCTCGGCGAGGCTCAGAACTTTGCCCGCACGCTGGTCAACGAGCCCGGCAACGTGCTCACCCCCACCGTGCTCGGCGATCGCGCCGCCGCCATGTGCAAGCAGCACGGTCTCAAATGCCACGTCTACTCCACCGACAAGCTCAAATCGCTCAAGATGGGCGCCTTCCTCGGCGTCACCCAGGGCACCTATGAGCCGCCCGCCCTCATCGTCATGGAGTATGAGCCCCACGGCGGCGTCCCCGCCGGCTCGCCCGTCCTCGGTCTCGTAGGCAAGGGCATCACCTTTGATACCGGCGGCATCTCCATCAAGCCTGCAGAGGGCATGGAGAAGATGAAGTACGACATGGCCGGCGGCGCCGCCATGATCGGCGCCATGCAGGCCATCGCGCAGCTCAAGCCCAACGTGCGCGTGCTCGGCATCGTGTGCGCCGCGGAAAACATGCCCTCCGGCCGCGCCTACAAGCCCGGCGACGTGCTCACCGCCATGTCCGGCAAGACCATCGAGGTGATCAACACCGATGCCGAAGGCCGCCTGGTGCTGGCCGATGGCCTGCACTATGCCAAGACCCTCGGCGCCACACACCTGATCGATGCGGCCACGCTCACCGGCGCGGTTGCCATCGCGCTCGGCCTGCACAACGCCGGCGCCTTTTCCAACGATGACGCCACTTGGGACCACTTCGCCGGGGTCCTCGACCGCGCCGGCGAACCCTTCTGGCGCCTGCCTCTGGGCGACGAATACCGCGAGCAGATTCGCTCTCACATCGCCGACCTGATGAATACCGGAGGCCGCTACGGCGGCGCCATCACCGCCGCCATGTTCCTCAAGGAGTTTGCCGGCGACACTCCCTGGATCCACCTCGACATCGCCGGCCTCGCCTGGATCGACGACGCCCGTCCCTGGATCGCCAAAGGCCCCAGCGGCGTCGGCGTCCGCAGCATCACCGAGTGGGTGCGCAGCTACAGCGCCTGAGCCGCAGCCCCGGCCCCGGGGTCACGCGCCTGCGCTCCCATTGGCCCGCTAGGCCCAGGCTGCCCCACCGCAGCTGGCCCTACGCTGCCTCCAGCTTGCCCACCAGCATCTCCTTGATCGCCCGGTTGAACGCCGGAATATCATCCGGCTTCCGGCTGGTGATCATGTTCCCATCCACCACCACCTGGTCGTCCACCCAGTGCGCGCCGGCATTGGTCAGGTCCGTCTTCAGCGACGGCCAGGAGGTCATGCGCTTGCCCCGCACCACCCCTGCCTCAATCAGCGTCCAGGCCGCATGGCAGATCGCGGCCACCGGCTTGCCCGTGCCCACAAACGCTCCCACAAAGCGCACCGCGTCTTCACTCATGCGCAGCTTGTCGGGGTTCTGCACCCCGCCCGGCAGCAGCAGCAGGTCGTAGTCAATGATCTCGGCCGCGTCCACGGTCTTGTCCACCGAGACTCTCCCACCCCACTCGCTCACGTTCCATCCCCGGATCGACTCAGCCGTCAGCGCGATCACGTGCGTCTGCGCCCCTGCCGCTTCCAGTGCCTTGCGCGGCTCGGTCAGCTCCGCCTGCTCAAACCCCTCTGTCGCGAGGATCGCCACGCGCTTGCCGGTCAGTTCATTCCCCATGTTTCTCTCCTCGGTTCGCCTGTCCGCGATGCATCCGGCCCCCCGGCACCCGTGCTCCGCATCCCTTCTAAGACGGTAGGCGTGGGGCCCGCGTTGCCAGCCGCCCCTGAGCCTCGCCATCCGAGGCGCCAGAGGCAACCACCCGCCGCGCCTGGCAGCCGGTCGGCGCAGGCAACACCGGACACGACCTGGCCGCCACCGGGGCTCGCACCACTACCCCGACACCCGATGCATCCTGCGAGCGCCGCGCATAACCGCAAAGCACGGCCCCAACAATTAAGCTTGCCAGCCGCCCTGCGCCGGGCTTAAGACAGCTGCTTATCTTCGGTGGAAGCAGCGCGCGCACCCTTCGTTTCCCCGCTCCCTTCCCCGCGAAAGAGAGTTCCTCGCCATGCGCCTCCACCTCGCCCTGCTCGCCCTGCTGTCGCCCCTTCCCCTCCACGCGCAGATCATCGCGACCAGCACCACCGCCGTCGTCCACCCCGCCGCAGCCGCCATCGGCACCCGCGTCCTCGTCACCGCCACCATCACGCCCGCCACGGGTCCCGTCTCGGCGCTCAACGGCCTCACCATGGCCTTCAACAGCAGGAGCGGCAACACCTCCGGCACCATTCAGAACGGGGTCGCCGGGGCCAGCATCCAGATCATCCCGGACATCTCCAACCCCTCGGATCAGCAGGAGACGATCGATGTGGAGTTCGACGGCACCGACGTCCGCGGGCAGGGCTTTGGGCCTTCCTCCACCACCGTCACCGTCCAGGAACTGGCCCAGGGCTCGCAGCTCCAGGGCGCCTACAGCCTCTCCTTCCAGGGCACGGCCGCCAGTGGCCGGGCCGCCGCCGCCCGGGGCACGCTGCTGGCGGACGGCAATGGGAACGTTACCGGAGAGCTCGACGCGAACTCCAGCCTGGGCGCCTACGTGCTCGCGGTCACCGGCACCTACACCTTCTTCAGTGCCACACAGGGCTCGCTGCGGTTAAACATCGGCCAGGGCTATGAGGACTTTGCTCTCTTCGTGCCGCCCGGCGCAGGCGTCGCCGCCGCCACCCTGGTCGCGACCGGCGGCAATGCCATTTTCGGCACCGGCGTCTTGGAGCGGCAGGCAGCGCCCGGCGCAGCCCTCGTCGGGTCCTACGCCTTTGAGGACTCGGGCGAGACCGCGTGCACCGACTGCACCGGCCACCCCGCCGAACCGGTCCGCTCTGCCGGTTTCCTCGCTCTGAACAGCGACGGCACCCTCTCCGGCGTCGCCGACCAGTGGATCGGCGCGACCCTGCTGCAGGGCGCTACGCTGAGCGGCACCTACACGGCGCCCGACGCGTACGGCCGCCTCACCCTTCAGATCGAGCTCCCCGGCGCCAGCCCCGATCAGCCCACGCACTATGCTGCCTACCTCGTCAACGCTTCGCGCCTCACCTTCCTGTCCATCGACTCGCACGCGACATCGATCCTGCTCACGGGCGAGCTTGTGCGGTAAGCAGCGGGCTCGTCCTTGCCCACCCCGCTACATCACCTCCGGCGCCGTGATGCCGAGGATCGAAAGCGAGCGGACCAGCTCGCGATACGCAACAGCGACGGTTGCGAGTAGCAGCGACTTGCGCGCCGGGTCTGCTTCGGTCAGGATATGGTGCCGCCGATAGAAGTTCGAAAACTCCTGCGCCAGCTGGAAGGCGTGCCGCGCCAGGTTCGCCGGCTCGGCAGACTGGATTGATTGCTCCAGCACCAGCGAAGTCTTGGCCGCGCGCAGCCACACCTGCCAGATGCTGTCCCCCTCTTCGCCATTAAGGTACGGCGCCGCGTCTAGCGTGGCTGCCGCATGCAGCGCTTCTTCCAGCGTGACCCCCGCCTTGCGGAAGATGGAGCGCGTGCGCACCACCGCATATTGCAGGTATGGCCCGGTCTCCCCTTCAAAGCTGAGCGCGTCCTTGAAGTCGAAGGCGATCACCGTATTGCGCGTGTACTTGAGCATGAAATACCGCAGGGCGCCGACCGCAATCTGCCTTGCCGTCTGCTCGCTCTCCTCTTCGCTCAGCTCCGGGTTGCGGCCTGCCACTTCCGCCCTCGTCGCATCGATCAGCCGGTCGATCAGGTCGTCGGCCTTGACGCCGAAGCCCTTGCGGCCGGAGACCTCGATGTAGGCCCGGGCCTGATCTTCTTCGCTTACCTCGTATCCAAGCTCGCGCGCGCATCGCGGGGTCAGCGCCACCATCTCGTAGGAGAAGTGCGTGTAGTGCGCCGCCTGCTCGGTGTACCCCATGCCCCGCAGAGCTTCCATCACGTTGGCCTGCGGGTCAGATTGTCGCGCGTCGATCACGTTGTAGATAGCGGTTGCGCCCCCGAACTGCGGGTGGCTCGCAGCGCCAGGGTCCGCCGTCGTAATCCAGGCATGGCGGTCCCCATAATCGAAGAACGGCAGGTAGCCGAAGTCCTTGCCCAGCAGCCCGAACTTCCACAAGTGGTACGCGATGTCCTTGCCCACGTAGGTCACGGTGCCGTTGGAGCGCACGATCACCTTTGCGTCTTCATCGGGAGCAGCATCGGTGGCCGCCACGGTGCCGGCGCGACGCATCACCCAGCAGCCCTGGTTCTTGCCGCCTGACTCGAGATAGAGCACGCCGCTGGTCTTCAGCAGCGCAAAGGCCGCGTCCCAGAAGTGCAGGTGCAGGATCTCGCTCTCGCGTGGCAACAGGTCGTACTCGATGTCGAGGCGCAGCATGGTCTCGAGGTGCCGGCGCAGCACCGCTGTCGCCACTGCCTCGGCAATCGCCGCCGTGTCGTTGTTACCCTGCTCGATCGCGTGCAGGGTGTCGAGGCGCAGCTGTTTGCGGTGAGCCGTTTCTTCGGCATCGCCGGAGCTGTACCACGCCGAGGTACGCGCATACAGATCCCAGCAGGCGTAGTCGATGCGCGTGCCGTCCTGCGCAAGCGCGGCCATCCACTCGGCCACGCCGTCGCGGTCGAGCCCGGCAAGATGCATCAGGCCAACGACGATATCCGCAACCTGGACGCCGGTGTTGTCGATGTAGTTCTGCACCGCGACCCGTGTACCACTCGCGCGCAGCAGGCGCACAAACGTGTCACCGAGAATGGCGTTGCGCAGGTGGCCGACATGCGCGGCCTTGTTGGGGTTGATGCTGGTGTGCTCGACCAGCACATGCGCCTGCGCTTCAATGCCTGGTACGTCCTGCACGTCCGGCGCCGCGACGAGCGCTCGCATGGCCAGGGTGCGGTCCAGCCGAGCGTTGATGTAGCCTGCGCCCGCAACTTCAAACCCGGAGAAGCCCTCCAGCCTGTCCGCATCGAGCTCGGCGACGAGCTCTTCCGCGATCCTGCGCGGCGGCTTTCTCAGCTTGCGCGCCAGTTCAAAGGCCAGCGGAAGTGCGTACTCGCCCATGCGGATTTCAGGCGGCTGCTCGATCGCAAAGGCCACCTGGTCGAGCTGGAATTTCGTGAGGAGAATGGAGCTGAGGCGCTCCAGGAGCTGCTTCTGTTGTCGTCTGTACACGCCGGCGCACCTGGGTTTCTTGTGGCGATTTTAGCAGGCGGGTGCGCGCGAGCCGCAGCCGGCGCCCGGCTTGCTAGAATGAAGGGCGACGTCGATCGCGCGTGTGCCCACGCCCGAGCTCACTGCCCGCGAACATCATGCCCAACGACCCTACCTATTACCTGACGACGCCGATCTACTACGTCAACGCGCGGCCCCACATCGGGCACACCTATACCACCGTCGTTGCCGACGCCATCGCCCGGCGGCGCCGTGCGCAGGGACTGGATGTCTGGTTCCTCACCGGCACCGATGAGCACGGGCAGAAGATCGAGCGTTCGGCGGAGAAGGCGGGCATGCAGCCGCAGCAGTTTGCCGACGAGGTCTCGGCGCAGTTCCGCGGGCTGTGGGATCGGCTGGGTCTTACCTACGACGATTACATTCGCACCACTGAAGAACGGCACAAGCGCGGGGTGCGCACCTTCTTTCTCGCACTGCAGTCACGCGGGTTTATCTACAAGGACACCTACACGGGCCAGTACTGCGTGTGGGACGAGTTGTACGTCGACGCGGCGCCCGGAGCCGCATGCCCGGACTGCGGACGCCCCACCGAGACGGTCAGCGAGGAGAATTATTTCTTCAAGCTCTCGGCCTTTGAGCGCAAGCTGCTGGAATACTACGACGAGCACCCGGAGTTTCTGCGGCCCGAGTCGCGGCGCAACGAGGTGCTGGCGTTTGTGCGCGGCGGACTGAAGGATCTCTCCGTCTCGCGCACCAGCTTCAAGTGGGGCATCCCGGTGCCGGGCGACGAGAAGCACGTGATCTACGTCTGGCTGGACGCGCTGGTGAACTACCTGACCGCGCTTGGCTATGGATCGGACGATCCGGCAGAGATCGCGCGCTTTGAACGCTTCTGGCCTGCCGATCTGCACCTGATGAGCAAGGAGATCGCGCGCTTCCATTGCGTCTACTGGCCGGCCTTTCTGATGGCGGCCGGGTTGCCGTTGCCCAAGGCAGTCTTTGCGCATGGGTGGATGTTGTTTGAGCAGTCGAAGATGTCGAAGTCGCGCGGGAACATCGTGCGCACTGAGACCATCCTCGAGGTCTTCGGGGAGCAGGGCGCGGATGCGCTGCGCTACTTCCTGATGCGCGAGATCGTCTTCGGCCAGGATGGGAGTTTCTCCTTCGACGCGCTGGTGCAGCGGTACAACGCTGACCTGGCGAACGGCTACGGCAACCTGGTGAGCCGGACGCTGTCGATGATCGGGAAGTACTTCGGCGGCGTAGTGCCGGAAGGCGCGAGCGATCCTGTGATCCAGCAGGCGTCGCGGAAGGCTGTCGAAGACGTGTCCACAGAACTCGACGCGCTCAACTTCTCGCGCGCGCTTGAGAGTGCGTGGCTGTTCATCGGACAAGTAGACGGATACCTGAGCGCGAACACGCCCTGGAAGAGGCCGGCGCACATTGCCGAGGAGCAGGAGGGTGCGTGGCGAGCGAGCCTGCTGTATACGGCCGCAGAGTCCATTCGCATCCTCACGGCGCTGGTCTATCCGATCTTGCCTGATGCCGCGGCGAAGGTATGGGCGCAGCTGGGCCTGGGCCGCATCGAAGAAGCAGACCTCGAAACCCTCGCATGGGGAGCTCTGGCGCCGGGCACGCGGCTGGGCACGCTTGCGCCTGTCTTCCCACGCGCTGAAAAGGACTGGGTAGCTCGCATGCATGAGATGGAACAGAAGAACACGACGGCGCCGGCCCTCGAAGCGCAGCATGATACGCAGCCCAAGACGCAGCCGGAGACGCGGCCCGAGGTGCCGGGGCTGGACCACGCACAAGCGGTGCCAATGCCGCCGACGCCCGCTGCAGCGTTGGCTGCGCCGCCGGCGTACCCGAACCCGGAGGCGGTGTTTACGCCTGGGCTGGTCGCGTTTGAGGACTCGGCGCTGGTGGGGCAGATCGTGCCGCCGGCGCCGGTCGAGATCGTGTCGCGCGAGGTGGGTGAGGTGCTGACGGCGACGGTGGCGAGGGATGCGCCACGCTCGCCGGGTCTGCCGCAGATCACGATCGAGGATTTTCTGAAGGTCGAGCTACGCGTAGCCCAGATCAAGGTCGCAGAGCGGATTCCGAAAGCGGACAAGCTGCTGAGGCTGGAGGTGGATCTCGGTTACGAGCAGCGGCAGATCCTGGCCGGAATCGCGGAGACCTACACGCCTGAGTCGCTGATCGGG
>DASWUY010000278.1:0-2593 GCA_036401435.1 Acidobacteriaceae bacterium
CCCTGGACCTGGGTGACAGGACTATCGGCAGCTCTCGGCGTGCCCCTCGCAGCCGCCGCCGTGCCCCTCGCCCGCGGTACCCGCATCCCCGTTCGCGAGGCGCTGTCAGACTTTGGCGTCGACTCGCATTCCTTTGGCAGCACCCGCCTCGACCGGATCCTGGTCGCCGTCAGTGGACCCTCCCGTCTGCTGCTCCTCGTCACCCGCAACACCCTCAGGCGGCGCCGAAGATTCTTCTGGACCGTCTCCGCCCTCGCCGCCAGCGGCGTCCTCTTCCTCTCGGCGCTCAACTTCAGGGCATCGCTCGTCCACACACTTAACCGCGCCTTTGCCGCCACTTCGTCTGACCTCTCTGTCTCCTTCGACCGCATGTACCCCATCGATGCACTCATCCACGGCACCCGCAGCGTTCCTGGCATCGCGCGCGCAGAAGCCTGGACCCTCACCGAAGCCTCCCTCGTAACTGCCGACGACCAGCCAACCGCGCTCTCCCCAGGCAGCCGCGCTCCCGGCCAGGGCCGCACCGATGGCCGCTTCACCGTCCTCGGGCTCCCCTCCGCAACGCAGCTCATCCACCTGGAAATGCTTGCCGGCCGCCCGCTCGCTCCCGCCGACAGCGATGCCATCGTGCTCAACAGCGCCCTCCAGTCGAGGTACCCAGCCCTCGCCATAGGAGACACGCTCCATCTGCGCACCGGCTCCGCAGTTACTTCGTGGCATGTCATCGGCTTCTGCCGCGAGCCGTTTTCCCCCGCCCTCGCCTACGTCTCTCAACGCCGCCTCAACGACCTCAGCGGTCAGGCCGGCATGGCCAACCACCTCCGCATCGCCCTCCATGCCGCTAACGCCGCCAGACTCGCAACCGACAGGGCCATCCTCGATCGCACCTATGAGCACGACGCGATCCGCGTGACCGGCAGCATAACCCCCGCCGACGCCCGCTACGGCTTCGACCAGCACCTGCTCATGATCTACTCCTTCCTGCTCGTCACCGCAGCCCTGGTCGCATGGATCGGCGGCCTCAACCTGGTCACCAGCACCACGCTTAACGCGATCGAAAGACAGCGCGAGATAGGAGTCCTCCGCGCCATCGGCGCTACGACGCGATGGATCGTCCTCCTCGTCGTCGCGGAGAGCGTCTTCACCAGCCTCGTCAGCTGGCTCCTTGCCGTACTCCTCGCCTGGCCCGTCAGCAAAGCGTTCGGAGACTGGCTCGTCTTCGCCCTCTTCCACACTGGCCTGGACTTCCGCTTCGATCCCCTGGGACCGCCCCTGTGGCTGGCCTTTTCGCTCCTCCTAGCCCTTGCCGCAGGCGTACCCCCAGCGATCCGCACAGCCAGGGTCACGATCTACAACGCGCTCGCCGCTACCTAGGCCCCAACAGAAAAGGACTTCGCCCATGACGAAACAAACGATGATCCGCCTAATCTGGCTGCTTGTCCTCGCCGCCGCCGTCTGGGGCCTGCACTCCCTGCACCTGGCAGAAGCCATCCGAAAACTGCATGGGCAATAATCCCGCCTCATGCCTTCTCGAGCCCAGCCTCAGGCGCCGCCCCCGCGCCCGCCCTACTTCAGCTCCCGCACCCAGATATTCCTGAAGCTGATCGGCTCGCTCTTGTCCCCATGCGCCTGCAGCTTGATCGGCGCCCGGTCATACGGCTTGTAAAACGGCTTGCCGATATAGAGCGTCTGCCCCTGCAACTGGAAGTGGTTCTGCACCAGCACCCCGTTGAACAGCACCGTCACAAACGCCGGACTCTGCAGCCCGCCGTCCGCGGCAAACACCGGCGCCGTCCACACCACGTCATACCTCTGCCATTCACCCGGCTTGCCGCTCGGGTTCACCAGCGGGATGCCCTGCTTGTACATGCTCCCCGCCTGCCCGTTCACATACGTCTTGTTCTCATATGAGTCCAGGATCTGCAGCTCATACCCCGCATCCCCCGGCCCCGTTGACGCCAGGAACACACCGCTGTTCCCCCGTGCCTGCCCGCTCCCCGTAATCGACTTCGGAATTTTCCACTCCACGTGCAGCTGATAGTTCCTGAAGCTGCGCCGCGTCTCGATATTCCCCACCCCCGGCGCCTTGCTCACCTTCATCACGCCGTGCGCCACCGTCCATCGCGCCGGCGTGTGGTCCGCCGCCGAGACCCACGCGTCCAAGTTCTTCCCGTCAAACAGCACAATCGCATCCGACGGCGGCGCCGTAACGCTGCTCCCCGGCCTCACCACCTCCGGCACCGGCGCCCACACCTCCGTCTCCTCCGGCTTCGCCCCGCTCGCCTGCCCCGCACTCTGCCCAACCCCCGGCAAAACCACCAACCCCACCGCCAGCACCAGCCCGCCCCACCGCTTCATTGCCATAATTCCCGGAGCATACACCCGCCCGCATCCGCACGCCCTCGCCCCACATCGAATCGCTACCCGGCCCACGGAGCACCCCACATGCAGGCACAGCACCCCCATGGCGGCACCTTCACCTTCCCTCAAACCACCATCACCGTTCACCGCATGGGCTATGGCGCCATGCAACTCGCCGGCCCCCATGTCTTCGGCCCCCCCAAGGACGTCAACGCCGCGCTCGCCGTTCTCC
>DASWUY010000279.1:0-6376 GCA_036401435.1 Acidobacteriaceae bacterium
GGGTTGACCGACCGCGCGAGGGCGGTGGTCAGGTTCATCGTGTAGTGCCCGCCCAGGTTAACCGGCGTGTCCTTGGTGATGATGCCCTCAGAGAGGGCGGCCAGCGCGACCGAGACCTTGATTGTCGAGCAGGGCTCGGCACCGCTCGACAGGGCGAGCTTCTGGTTCACCATGGCCAGGATGCGCCCGTTCTTGGGGTCGATGGCGACTGCGGTTCCGTACATGTTGCCCAGGGCATCGACCGCGGCCTGGCGCACGATCGGATCTTCACCCGCGGTTACATCGCCGGCCGTGATGTCGTTATTGGTGAACGAGCTGGCGCTGAACTGCTCGCTGTAGTGGCGACGTCCCCGAACCACGACCCGGCGCATGCGCCCGCCGCGGCCGCGCACCAGGCGCGTGCTCGTGGTGTAGGAGGCCTGGCGCGCCCGGCGCCCGCCCACCCAGTGACTATGCTGCAGCGATGCCATGTGACGGCGCGCGCGCGGCGACTCCTGCACGTGGCCGCTGACCGTGTGCGACTTGTGCCGGCGCGTGCTGGCGCTGGCAAAGCTCGAAAGCGGCAGTGTCAGCAGCGCCAGAAGCGCCACGAGATGAACGATCCGTCTCATTCGGTCTCTCTCAGTTCCATCTGTGAAGGGAGCGCGACCAGCATAGGTCTGCCGCTATCCTTGCTTCCTTGTCTGTGCGTACGTCCAATATACGCAGCGGCCGCCGATCCACAAACAAAGTGTCCCCATCTGGTTACCAGCGCGGGTTCTCTTTCAGGAAAGTTCAACCCGTCCGCCTCCGCGGCGCAGATAAGCCGGGATCTCGAGATCCAGCTCCTGCTCATCTGCGGGAACGGTCTGGAGGGAGGCCCCATGCCCGGGCGCTGACCCTGAGCCCGACAGCAGCCCCGGGAGCGCGGCTACGCGTGGGGCCGGCGGCCAGCCGCGCTCGCCCGACGCCTCGGCAAGCGCCCCAGCCGGCTCGTTGTCGAAGAAGAACTCCTGCTCCGACTCGCTTGACTCCCTTTCGTTGGACGAGCCAGGGGCCTCTTCGGTCGCCTGCGCCAGGGGTACGCCCGCATAATCCTCTTCCATCTCGCTTGCGAAGCGGGGCGTCAGCGAAGGCGCAGGCTGCCCAGGGGGCGTGCGCCTGACCAGCACCCGCTCCGGCAGATGCGCCCGGCTCACCGAGGTGCTCTCCGGCCGGAACCCGGTCGCAATCACGGTGATCTTCACGTCGTCGCCCATGGACTCATCGAGGACCGCGCCAAAGATGATGTTGGCGTCCTCGTGCGCAGCGCTCTGGATCAGCGTTGAGGCGGCGTTCACCTCGCTCAGCTTCAGCGAACTTGAGCCGGAGATGTTGATGAGGATGCCCTTGGCGCCGTCAATCGCCCCATCTTCGAGCAGCGGCGAGGCCATGGCGGCCTGGGCCGCGGCGATGGCGCGGTTGTCGCCCGAGCGCTGCGCCGTACCCATGACCGCGTACCCCATGCCCGCCATGGTGGTCTTCACATCGGCAAAGTCGCGGTTGATGATGCCGGGGATGGTGATGATGTCCGAGATGCCCTGCACGCCCTGCCGTAGCACGTCGTCGGCGATCCGGAAAGACTCGAAGAAGCCTGCATCCTGGGCGACCGCCAGCAGCTTCTCGTTCGGGATCACGATCATCGTGTCCACGCTCTCGAGCAGCTCCTGCATGCCGCGCTCGGCCTGCGCCATGCGGCGCTTGCCCTCAAAGCCGAAGGGTCTGGTCACGACGGCGACGGTCAGCGCACCCATCTCGCTGGCCAGCGAGGCGATCACCGGGGCAGCTCCTGTCCCGGTACCGCCGCCCATGCCCGCGGTGACAAAGACCATGTCCGCGCCTTCCAGCGCCTCGATAATCTTCTCCGAATCTTCAAGCGCTGCGCGACGACCCACATCCGGGTTCGAACCAGCGCCCAAGCCACTCGTAAGCTTTACGCCAAGCTGCAGCTTGACCGGCGCCGCGGAGAGCTGCAGCGCCTGTACGTCCGTGTTGGCGGCGATAAACTCCACCCCCTCCACGTGCGCCGCGATCATGCGGTTGACCGCGTTGCCGCCGCCGCCGCCCACGCCGATCACCTTGATCTTGGCGCCGCTCGGTACCTCGTCGTGGTACTGGATCCGCATCGCTTCCGGCTCGCTCATCTGTCTCCTCTGACCCCGGTCATTCGTGTTTGTTTCTATCACTGCTACCGGCCGTGGCCGGCTGTGTGTATCGGGTACGCAATCAGATACTCCCGGCAAAGATGGTGCGCAGCCTGGCCCTCAGGCTGGAGTCCTGCTGGGCGCGCACCTGCCGGGTACGGTGCGCATACAGCAGCAGGCCGATGAGCGTGGCATACTCGGGCGCGACAAGCTCCTGCGGCATGCGAGAGAGCGGCACCGGGGTGCCGACACGCGCCGGCGCCCGCAGCAGACTCTCCGCCACATCCAGCAGTCCAGCGAGGCGCGCGCCACCACCCACCAGCACACACCCTGCGCCAAGCGCCTCCAGCACGCCACCCTGGCGCAGACTCTCGCGTACCAACTGGAAGAGCTCTCGCGCGCGGAAGGCCAGGATCTCCGACACCAGCCTCTGCTTGACTGTCCGCGGCTCGTGCCCCTGCATGCCCACGATGTCCAGCTCGTTCGACTCCGAGACCGAGGTCACCACCACGTTGCCGTAGACGTGCTTGATCCACTCCGCTTCCGGGATGGAGACCCGCAACCCCACGGCCAGATCGTTGGTAAAGTGGTCGCCACCGATGGGGATCACTGCTGTGTAGGCGACGGCGCCCTCAAAGAACACGATGAGCTCGCTCGAGCCGGCGCCTATATCGATCAGGCAGGTGCCCAGCTCGCGCTCATCGGCGGGCACCGAGGCCTCGGCTGCTGCCAGCCCCTCGTACACCGTCTCGGTCACGGCCAGCCCCGCGCGGTTGGCGCAGGTTACCAAGCTTTGGTGCGCGCTGGCCGAGCAGGTGGACAGATGCAGACTCACCTCCAGCTGGTGGCCAACCATGCCTACGGGGTCGTGGATGCCAGGCTGTTCATCGAGGATGAAGTGGCGCGGCAGCAGGTGCAGCATCTCGCGGTCTGAGCCGAGGGAGACGGCCCGCGCGCGATCCGCGGCGGCGCGCACGTCCTCGCGGGTAATCTCCCGCATCCGGCTGCCGAGCGAGATGCCGCCCTCCGAGTTGAGGCCCCGGATATGCGGCCCACCCATGCCGGCCACGCACTCTTCCACCACCGCCTGGGCCACTGCTTCGGCTGTAACCGCGGCCTGGTTGATGGACGCGCAGGCTGGCTTGAGATCAGAGATGACGCCGCGCCGCACCCCGGCTGCGGGCGCCTCGCCATGCCCCAGGTAGCGCAGGGCTCCGTCGTGCAACTCGGCGATCAGCATGCGGGTGCGGGCGCTTCCCGCGTCGAGCACCGCGATGTGGCCTTCCGCGCGCTGGCTCATCGAGGTCTCCAGCCATGCGCGGCGCCGTGGCCTGCGGTGTGCCTGGCTGCGGGCCCGGCCTTGTGCGGCGGCGGCGCGGGCCCGGAGCGATGCGCGGGCGCCGGCTCATGTCGCACTGCCGGCGCAGGGGTCAGGCTGTTTCCATGATCCACGCTGCTGGCCTCGTCTTCGCTGCCGTCTGCCATCTTCAAGATAACCTGCCGGTCGTAGCGTAGATCGACTGCTGCCAGGTGGGGGTACTGCTGACGCCACTCCGCCTGGTGCGCCTGGTAGCTGCGGTACCGCTTCAGGAAGTCGCCATCGCCCAGGTGCAGCAGGATGTCGCTGCCCGCGGCCGGCACAACAGCGCGCACGTCTCCGAGGTCCGACAGATCCACCTCGCTGAGCTGCGCACTCAGCGGTGCGGCGTTGGTGGCCGCCGGGGCGTCCAGTTCGCTCACGCAGCGCTGATAGAGCTGCATACGCTCCGCCCGCACCTCGGTCGAATCCTCTGCACCAAAGCCCGTGACCACGGGAAAGGAGTAATGGCGCGCAGCCAGCGCGGCCGGCGGCAGGTGCAGCACAATCCCGCTCCCGTCGATCAACTCCACCGTGTTGCCCAGGCGCACAAAGGCCACGGGCACCCGCTCAACCACTGAGACTCGCAATGCGTTGGGCAGCAGGCGCATCACGGTCGCGTGCGCCACCCAGGGCACTCTTTCAAGCTGCGCCTGGCGTGCCGCCAGCGGCACGAAGAAGATGTTGCGGCCAATGTCGGCGCCAAAGACGCTGAGCAGGTCGGCGCGGGTCAGCTGCGTGTTGCCGTCGATCTGGATCTGGGCGGAGGACTGGATGCGGAAGTGAGGATCGCGCTCAAGGTAGCTGCGCACATGGCGGAAGGCGACCAGCCCCAGCACAGCCGCGACCACCACGAGCAGCGAGAGTAGGATGCGACCGGCGCGGGTGTGCAACAGAAATGCGGTCCACCGTCGCCATGACCAGAAGCCGTGCTGCACCGCCGCCCGGCGTTGCCGCACGGCGCGCCCGCGCGGGCCCTGCGCCTGGTCGACGAAGGCTACGGCAGCCGAGGGGGAGCCGTCGCCGCCGGCCAGATCGGCCCGGCGCGGGCGCATCGGCCTCAGCAGCGGGCGCACATCGCCTTCCGCCTGCTCCTCGTCAAATGCGAGTGCGGCCGTCTGTCGGCTGGTGTAAGGATTCGTCTTCGCCACGCCCGAGCAAGGTCGTGAGAAATCGCCAGACCTGACTATAGCGCGAGGTGGGCCCCTCAACGGCGTGCGAAGCGCGCTTTTTCATCCTGAGCGCATCGCCGGGGTAACCGCGCCTGGGCGCTTAGCTGTCGCTCCGGGCGTCGACCAGCCTTGATCCGCTCCCGGGTTGGGCGCTCCCGGGCCGGTCACTCCGGTCGCCCGGGGCGGGCTCCGCCCCCTGGCGCAGCTCTTCGAGCAGCATCGGGCCAATCTGGGCCACGTTGCCGGCGCCCATGGTGAGAATCACATCTCCATCCTGCGCCACGGCCGACACCCGGGCGGCTGCTGCCTCAAAGCCGGGAGCGTACTCGACCCCGGCGCGGCTTGCGGTCGCGGCGTCGACCAGCGCCTGCGCGGTAATCCCGGCGATCGGCTCCTCGCTGGCCGCGTAGATATCGAGGATCTGCACGGTGTTGGCGTCCGCAAACGCGGTCGCGAACTCCGGGAGCAGATCGCGGGTGCGCGTGTAGCGGTGCGGCTGAAAGATCACGTGCACGGCCCGATAATGGCAGTCGCGAGCCGCCCGCAGGGTGGACCGAATCTCCGTCGGGTGGTGCCCATAATCGTCCACCACAGTGATGCCGCGCACGCAGCCCTTTACCTCGAAGCGCCGGTCGACCCCGCGAAAGTCCCGCAGCCCGGCGATGATCTGTTCATTGAGCACCTCCAGCTGGTGGGCGATGGCCACCGCGGCCGCTGCATTCAGCACATTGTGCCGGCCCGGCACCAGCAGCTCAAACGGGCCAAGCACCAGGCCGTCGGCCACCACCTCAAAGCGGGACCGCACCACCCCGGGCACCGGTGCAGCAGGGCGTGCTGCTTCCTGCAACAGGGCTGGCCTCTCCATCGTGGCCGCGCTGGCCTGCAGATCGACCGGGCTGGCCCAGGCTGCCTGGGGGAGCAGGCGCAGGATGTAGTCCGCGCGCGGCCCGGTGCCGTAGGTGAAGACGCGCCGCCGCACCCTGGGCAGGATGGCCGCAAGCTGCTCGTCTTCGCAACAGGCGATGCACGCTCCGTAGAAGGGCACCCGGTCCATGAACTCGATAAACGCCGCTTCCACGTCGGCCATGTCACGGTAGCAGTCCATGTGCTCGCGATCGAGGTTGGTCACCACTGCCAGGATGGGCGAGAGCTTGAGGAAGCTGCGGTCGCTCTCGTCTGCCTCTGCCACCAGGTAGTGCGAGGTGCCCAGGCGGGCGTTCGACCCCAGCGAGTCGATGCGACCGCCCACCACCACCGTCGGATCGAGTCCGCCCGCAGCAAGCACCGCGGCGATCATGGATGTGGTCGTGGTCTTGCCGTGCATTCCAGCGATGGCGATGCCGTACTTCAGCCGCATCAGCTCAGCCAGCATCTCCGCGCGCTGGATAACGGGGATCTTGCGGCGACGCGCCTCGGTGACCTCGGGATTCGCATCTTGGACGGCCGAGCTCGCCACCACGACGCCTGCCCCCACCGCATTCGCAGCAGCGTGGCCCTCATAGACGATCGCCCCCAGCGACGCCAGGCGCTCCGTGACGGATGTGCGCCGCAGATCCGATCCGGAGACCGAGTAGCCCAGCGTCAGCAGGATCTCGGCGATGCCGCTCATTCCGATCCCGCCGATCCCGATGAAGTGGACGCGCTGTGCCTTGGCAAACATGTGGAATCCCAGCTTATCGCAGCAG
>DASWUY010000280.1:0-5956 GCA_036401435.1 Acidobacteriaceae bacterium
GTACTGACCAAACACCCCATCGAAGATCAGGAGTGTGTTGCAACTCTTGGAAAGACAACGCCTCCAACACTCGCCTAAGTCGTTCCTTACTATCGGGAGTGATTCCAAGCCCGGAACCCGCGATGGAGAGAAAAGCCTGAGGCGTCAGAGCAACCCGTGTCGCGATCGAATCAGGCACATGAAAAATCAGTACCCGTGTAACGGGTGCGTGGTCATGGCGCTGATGATGGCCGTGTCCACCGAGCCGGCACTATTCTCAATCAAAGCGCTGAGTGTTTTCACTTGGTCGTCCCTGTTTTCTCGGGGACTGCTCTGGGCAAGCAAGCCGACGGGAAGTAGCAAGACGGTTAGGAGGTAAGAAAATCACTTTCATCGGCGGCTCTCCTCACGGGCATCGTCTGCCTTCCGCGTCGTAGAGTCTGCGTTTGCCACGCCCGCCTACGATGCCGACGGCCGGATTCAAATGCAACATGGCGGACTGTCGAGCCCTGGCAGGAGCCGATATGGGCCGGCGGTGCTGAGCGACATTCCCGGCGGGGTGGACCGCTCGGTGGCGGAGGGAGAGGGATTTGAACCCCCGTTACCCGCAAGGGTAAAGCGGTTTTCAAGACCGCCGCAATCAACCACTCTGCCATCCCTCCGCAAGAGTGTTGTTAGAAGTCTAGCAGCGTCTTCGGCATTCCAGATGAGCCTCGCACGACGCCCCTCTTCTTTCGCCGGGCCGCATTCTCTCGGTACCTCCCGGCGGCTGGGAGCAGGCGTGCGGTTGCGCAGACCCGGACAGAGTCGCACAAAGCAAAAAGAAAGAGTGACAGATACCGGCTGCATGGCTTAGTTATAGCTGTTACCTGCCGGACCAGGCAGCCCATGCTACAAACCCAGGACAGGCCGCCGGTAAGAAAGGAAGGCACATGGACTGCACAACGCAACCTGCCCCGGAGGACCTGGGCCGCAAGGAGCCTCGCAACCTCGTGATCTGCTGCGATGGGACGGGGAACAAGTTCGGGCCTGCGAATTCCAACGTCATCAAGCTCTACTCCACGCTCGTGATCAACGCCGAGCAGGTAGGGTACTACCACCCGGGGGTGGGCACCATGGGCGCGCCTACGGCGCGCAACCGCCTGGAGAAGAGCTGGACCATCCTCAAGGGGCTGGCCTTTGGCACAGGCTTTCTGGACAACGTGGGCGACGCCTATCGCTACCTGATGAATACTTACCGCGAGGGGGACCGAATCTTCCTGTTCGGGTTCAGCCGCGGCGCGTACACGGCGCGCGCCATCGCCGGCCTGGTGCATACCTGCGGGCTGCTGTGCCCGGGCAATGAAGGGCTGATTCCCTACGCGCTGCAGATGTTTGCGGCCAAGAGCAAGCAGACCAACGCGGGCCAGACGATCGACATCGCGCACCGCTTCAGAGACACGTTTGCGCGCAAGGTGATGATCGAGTTCGTGGGCGTGTGGGACACGGTGAGCTCGGTGGGCTGGGTGTCTGACCCGATGCTGCTGCCAGACGAGGGCAGAAATCCGATTGTGCGCGTCGCACGACATGCGCTGGCGATCGACGAGCGCCGCTGCTACTACCGGGACAAGCTGTGGGGCGCGCCCTTTAGCCGGCTGGAGCCGGAGTTTGAGGTGTCGCAGGACATACGGCAGGTGTGGTTTGCGGGCGTACATTCAGACGTGGGCGGCAGCTATGACGAGCAGGAGAGCGGGCTGTCAAAGCTGGCGCTGGAGTGGCTGCTGCAGGAGGCCTGCCGGGCCGGGCTGCAGATCAAGCCGGAGTATGCGGAGCTGGTGCTGGGCCGTGCCGGCAACGTGGGAGGGCCGATTGCTCAGCCTGACCCTGCGGCCGTGCTGCACACCTCGCTGAGCGGGGCATGGTGGCTCCTGGAGCTGCTGCCGCACACCTACTTTGACAAGCCGCAGGGCGGGCGCCACTGGCGTATCCCGATGGGGGCGCATCGCGCGATTCCCGAAGGCTCAGCGCTGCACCAGAGCGTAGTGGAGCGGCTGGCCGCTGTCCCGGCCTACCGGCCACCCAACCTGCCGGCCCAGTATGAGGTGGAGCCGCGAAGAACCTTTCCCGCGGGTGCGCTCGCGAATGGCGCCGTGGGTCAGGCGCTCAAGGAAAAGGCGGCGCAGGCCCTCTGAGCCGGGCGAGCGGGCAGGCAGGCGTTCGCCTGGGCGCGATAGCATAGCTGCAGATGCCTTCTGTGCGGACCAGGGCTCGTTCGACCTTTGACGCGACGCTTGCGAGCGCCAAGCGGACCATGGCGCTGGGCGAGATTGTGGCGCTGGCCATCGACAACTTTCGCGCCAGCAAGGTGCGCTTTGCCCTGACTTCGCTGGGCATGGTGATTGGCGCTGCGTCGGTCATCTTTGTCTTCACCATCTCGCTTACCGGCAAGCAGTACATCCTCAGCTACCTGCAGAGTATTGGCAGCAACATGGTCGAACTCGAGTTCTCGGGCGGCGGGGTGACCGGCTCTTCTGACACCGGGCACTATGACTACCTGACGCGCGACGATGAGAAGGCCGTAGATGAGCAGGTGGCCGACGTGGCCTACTCCTCGCCCATGCTGGAGCTGCACGAGCGAATCGCGTTCCCGGGCGCACAGGTCAAGGACGTTCTGGCGCTCGGCGTGAGCCCGCAGTACAAGCAGGTGCGCAACCTGGTGGTGCTCGATGGGCGCTTCTTTGACGACCAGGATGAGGAGTCGCACGCGCACGTGGCGCTCGTAACCGAACTTTTTGCGCGGGAGATGTTTGGCGGGCCGGCGGGTGCGATCGAGCAGACGATCCAGATCAGCGGCCTGCCGATCACGATCATCGGGGTCTTCAAGGAGAGCGTTGACACCTTTGGACAGTCCGAGATCGCGGACGAGACGGTGCTGCTGCCCTACTCGGTGGCGCGCTACTTTACTGGGACCGACGATGTGAAGCAGATCTTCTTCTCGGCGCGCGACCAGTCGAACGTGGAGGAGACGGCGCGGGAGATTGTCGCGGTGGTGCATGCGCGCCACCAGAAGAACTCTGTCTACCGGGCGACGACCCTGACTTCGCTGCTCACCGTGGCAGCGGTGGTGGCGAACTCGCTGACCATCATCCTGCTGCTGGTGGCAGCGGTCACGCTTGCCGTGGGTGGGGTCGGCATCATGAACATCATGCTGGCGACCGTGCGCTCGCGCATCCGGGAGATTGGCATTCGGAAGGCCATGGGGGCAACGGCGCGAGAGATCAAGCTGCAGTTCCTGATCAAGGCGGTCTTCATCTCGCTCACCGGCGGCATGGTGGGCACGGCGATTGGCCTCGCGGTACCGCTCTCGGTGCGGGCCTTCACTTCGTTCCAGATTCCCATCTCGCCCTGGTCGGTGCTGGTGGGCCTGGGGACGTCGGTGGCGGTGGGCATCATCTTTGGGACGCTGCCTGCAAACCGGGCGGCGCAGATGGACCCGGTGGAATCGCTCAAGTACGAGTGAGGGGTTCGGGCCGGCGTTGGAAGACCCTGCAGCGAACCCGCAGGCCGGGGGCGCAAGGCCCCTGCTGGTAAACTGGAAAGACCGAGCTCCTCGCCCCCAAGTCCTTCCGGCTGGCGACGCTCCCCGACCTTCATCCGAACCATTGCTGAAAGAATAGGAAACCTGCGCCTGTGACCACCTCCATCCGCAACATCGCCATCATCGCGCACGTGGACCATGGCAAGACGACGCTGGTCGATCAGATGCTGCGCCAGTCGGGCACCTTCCGCTCGAATGAGGCGCTGACCGAGCGCGTCATGGACTCGAACGATCTCGAACGCGAGCGCGGCATCACCATCCTGGCCAAGTCGACCGCGATCTACTACCACGACATGAAGATCAACATCGTCGACACACCCGGCCACGCTGACTTTGGCGGCGAGGTGGAGCGGGCGCTGAAGATGGTGGACGCGGTCGTGCTGCTGGTGGACGCGTCCGAGGGACCACTGCCGCAGACCCGTTACGTGCTGTCGAAGGCGCTTGAGGCCAAGCTGCCGCCGATTGTCGTGATCAACAAGATCGACCGGCCGGACGCGCGTCCGCAGGAGGTGCTGAACGAGGTGTACGACCTCTTCATCGACCTGGACGCGAATGAGGACCAGCTGGATTTTCCCGTGCTGTACACCAACGGCAAACTGGGCCTGGCCAGCACGGAGGCGGACAAGCTGGGTGAGAACCTGCAGGTGCTCTTTGAGACGATCGTGCAGACAGCGCCGCCGGCGCCTGGGGACGCGAACGGCAACCTGCAGATCCTGGTCACCAACCTTGACTACTCGGACTACCTGGGCCGGCTGGCAATTGCGCGCGTATTCAACGGGACGCTGAAGGTAGGCGACGAGGTCAGCCTGTCGCGGCGCGATCTGTCCCTTGAAAAGGTCAAGATCACCAAGCTCTTTACCTACTCCGGGCTGAAGCGGGTGGATACCGAGCAGACGACGATTGGGGACATCATCGCCATTGCCGGCATTCCGGGCATCACGATCGGCGAGTCGCTGACCTCAATCGAGAACCCGCAGCCGCTGCCTCTGATCGTGATTGACGAGCCGACCATCGCCATGCAGATGTCGGTCAACAACTCACCCTTCGCCGGCAAGGAAGGCCACCTTGTCACTTCCCGCAACATCAAGGAGCGGCTGGACAAGGAGCTGCTGACCAACGTCTCGATCCGTGTCGAGGAGACCGGGTCGCCGGACAGCTTCAAGGTGCTGGGTCGTGGCGAGCTGCAGCTCTCGATCCTGATCGAGATGATGCGCCGCGAAGGCTTTGAACTGATGGTGGGGCGGCCGGAGATCGTGACCAAGAGGGTGGACGGCAAGCTGATGGAGCCGGTCGAGCACCTGGTCGTCGACATCCCTGACAACTTTGTGGGCACGGTGATCGAGAGGCTGGGACCGCGCAAGGGCGAGATGGTCAAGATGGCCAGCCATGGCTACGGGCGCACCCGGATGGAGTTCAGGATCCCTTCGCGGGGCCTGATCGGTTTGCGGTCCGAGCTGCTTACCGAGACCCGCGGCACCATCATCATGAACGCGCTGTTTGAGGGCTACATGCCCTACCAGGGCGAGATTCCGCAGCGGCCTTCGGGTGCGCTGATTGCGGACCGCACCGGCCCTACGACGACCTATGCATTAAACGGGCTGCAGGATCGCGGCGTACTCTTCGTACCCTCAGGCATCGAAGTGTATGAGGGCATGGTGATCGGCGAACACTCGCGCGATAACGACCTGGACGTGAATGTCGTGCGCGAAAAGAAGCTGACCAACATGCGGGCTTCCTCTGCCGACGATGCGCTGCGCCTGGTGCCGCACCGGGCGATGAACCTGGAGCAGGCGATCGAGTTTATCGCCGAAGACGAACTGGTGGAAGTGACGCCGAAGTCGCTGCGGCTGCGCAAGAAGATTCTGCAGGCCAACCGGCGGCCGCGCCGCAACAACGCACCCGCAGAGTAAACGCGCGTCTTTCCGGGTGCCAGGGGCATCACTCGCAGTGGAGGAGAGAAGACAGGCGGACGGGCTTTTGCTTGAGAGAGGCCCGGAGTGTCTGCCGCCACACCATGCCGCATCAGCCAAATCTTTTCTCACCCGGCCCGGGCGGCGGGTCGTCACCCGAGAGCACGGGGGCTGCGGGCGGGCGCAAGCAGGAGTATGCGCCGGGCGGCAGAAGGGCGTCTGGCGGCGCGTCAGTCTGGTTGCGGCGTACGGAGCTGCTGGTGCGCGTGGTGGTGCGGCTGTACCTCGGGCTGCTGGTCGCGGTGCTCCCGTGGCTGCACTTCTGGACCGAGAACGGCTTGCTGGGCGCCACGGACGTGACCGCCTTCCTGGCGCACAGCGGCTTTGTGCGCGGAGCGGTGTCGGGGCTGGGAGTGCTGAACGTGGTGATCGCGCTCGAAGAGCTGTTTACGCCGGCACGCAGCTCTTGAAAGCTTCCGGGCGGGCGACT
>DASWUY010000281.1:0-7720 GCA_036401435.1 Acidobacteriaceae bacterium
AACCCAATAGCCCTAAGGTTGTGGAATCAGGGGACTTCCCGCCTCTGATGGCGTCACAGCTGTTCCAAAAAAAGACACGAGTCTAATCGGTCTGCTGCAACGTTCATTGTGTAAGTGGGTTTATGCAGCCAGTGGCACAAGCCGACAGGGTTCCTTGTCCGCTGGTGCAGATGGCACTTAGGGCTTTGCGGCAGGCGAGTTCCATGCGAGAGAGCGCATGGGACGAAAATGGCGGAGCTTGCCCAAAAGACGAATGCGGGTGCATCCTGCGGCACTTCTTCTACCTTGCAGGGTTCTCCAGAGTGGGCGTTGCGTGCGGGGCGGCTCTTCGCAACCTGAGCAAAGACACGAGGAAACACTACGTGCAGGACCATCGTCGAGCCGTAGCGTGCATGGAGGGGACCGGATGGCCCACGGGCCCAGGAAGCTTCCAGTCCACGGCGGCCCCTGCCTTCGGGCCAGTCCGGTGAAGATGATCGTAGGCATCGCCACCCGGGGGCGGCCGCTCATCCTGGGCGAGACGATCGCCGACCTTGCCCGGCAATCCCGGCCCGCTGACCGGATCGTGGTTTCTTATGCGGAGCAGGCGGATATCGGCGACGCCGCGCGTCATTTTCCGCAGGTCTGCTTTGTGCCGGCGGAACTGGGTCTTACCCGGCAGAGAAACGCCATTCTAGAGCAGGCGCAGGATGCCGACGTACTGCTCTTCCTCGACGATGATTTCTACCTTGACCGCGACTACCTCTCGGTGCTGGAGCAGCTCTTCGCTGAGCAGCAGGAGGTCGCCGTAGCGACAGGCCGGGTCTTGGCTGATGGCATCAACGGTGCCGGCCTCGCGTCGGCCGAGGCGCGGGCCATGCTGGCCGGCGGGCGCGAGGCAGCGGCCGACGTAGCGTCAGCGCCGGTCTTCAATGCCTACGGCTGCAACATGGCATTGCGCATGTCTCCGGTGCGGCAGCATGGCCTGCGCTTTGACGAGCTGCTTCCGCTCTACGGCTGGTGGGAGGATGTCGATTTTTCACGACAGATGGCCCGGTATGGCTCCGTCGTGTTGTTGACGACGGCCGTCGGCGTGCACCTCGGCGCCAAGAGCGGCCGCACCTCCGGCGTGCGCCTGGGCTACTCGCAGGTGGCCAACCCCATCTACCTGGCGCGAAAGGGTACCGTGCCCTGGTCGCACGCACTGCCCAACATCTGGCTGCGCGTGCTCAAGAACGTGGTGAAGAGCCTGGCGCCTGAGCCTTATGTCGACCGCCGGGGCCGCCTGCGCGGCAACCTGATCGCCTGCCGGGAGCTGGTCACCGGCAAACTCTGTCCACTGCGTGCGCTCGATCTCTGAGCGTATGGGAGTGCGCGGGTTTGCGAACTGCGTTGCGCCGTCACTGCGGCCGGGACGCTCTGCAGGCCGAGTAACTTACTAAAGATTCCTTGCAGTGTGCCGGCCCTCTCGATATCTTTCGGATCGAGTATCAGGTAAATTCAACCTGGTACCGAGTAAATTGTTCGTTGTTGTTCTTGTTTCTCTGCCTGAGCCCGAACCATCTCGTAAAGGGCTGCCAAATGCCACTGACTCGCCGTATCGCTCTCCTGCGATGTGACGGAATTGGCGAAGCTTGGCTAAAAGACCTGCAGTGTCCATCCTCGGGTGGATCCGGCGATGTTTCTCACCTGCAACTCTCGATGGTTTGGGCGGTTCCTCTATGCATCTTCTACGCAATTCTCTCCGGGCACGGCAGGCGGCAGGCTCTTCCCGCCGCCTACTGCGCCCGATCCTTTTCTGCCTCGTGTTTGCGGGCCTTGCCGGAGTGCAGTCCGGGCTGGCACAGGAGCCATCGGCCACCGCCACTGTCACGCCCGCTGTCGGACCCGCGGGGGCTACGACGGCCGCCATGATCCTGCCTGCGGAGAGCGTAGGGCCAGACGATCTGCTGGAGATCATGGTGCCCTACTGCCCGGAGCTCTCGCGCACCTTCCGCATCAGCTCGGATGGCTCGCTCGCCCTTCCGCTGCTCAAGCATCCACTTGCGGTGGCCGGGCTTCTGCCCTCTGTCGTGGCCGCGCGGGTCAAGGAGGCGCTCGAGCAGGAGCAGGTGCTGAACGATCCCGTGGTCACCATCTCGGTGCTTGAGTACCGCAGCCGGCCGGTGAGCGTGATTGGTGCCGTCACCCATCCGCAGACCTTTCAGGCCATTGGCGAGACGACCCTGCTCGACGCGATCGCGCGCGCCGGAGGGCTGACGCCTTCAGCCGGTGCAGCGATTCTCGTCACCAGCCAGCGGCTGGATGCGCAGGGCAAGCTGCAGCGCACGGTGGCCAGCATCCCGACCAACAGCCTGGTGGCAACAGCCGACCCGGCAGTCAACCTGCGGCTGCATGGCGGCGAAGAGATCCGGGTGCCCGAGGCGGGCAAGATCTTTGTCGCCGGCAACGTCCGCCACCCGGGCATGTACCTGATGCAGAGCGATGCCGAGACGACGGTGGTCAAGGCGCTGGCGCTTAGCGAAGGCCTGCAACCCTACTCGTCGAACACTGCGTATATCTATCGACGGCAGAAGGCCGGCGACGAGAGGCTGGAGGTCAAGGTGGCGCTGAGCCGGATCATCGCTCGCAAGGACCCTGACGTTGCTCTGCTCGCCGACGACATCCTGTACGTGCCCGAGAATGGCGGCAAGAAGATGACCAGCAAGGTACTGAACCAGATTGCCGGCTTTGGGCAGACGACCGCAACCGGCATGCTGATCTATCACTGATATCCGAACCACTGCCCTCCTTGCCACCAGCTCCACGGCGTACGCTTGCTTCACTTTCCCGCTCCAGATACCCGAGAGGACTCGCTCCGATGGCTTCTCCCAGTCGCGACCGCAGGCTTTCCCTTGCTGACAACGGCAAGGTCGTCGCTTACCTCTCGCCGATGGGCGGGGGCGAGGAGCAGCCGCATGTCCTTACCTTTCACGAGTACTTCTTCCTGCTACGGCGCAACTGGTGGAAGATCGCGATTGCGGTGGTCGTGTGCACCGGGTTGACGGCGCTGCTCTGTTCGCGCATCACCCCGGTCTACGAGGCGACGGCACGCATCACCATCGACCAGAAGATGCCCTCGTCGGTGATTGGCCAGGAGGCAGTGCAGAGTGGCGGCAGCGATGTCGACCAGCTGATGAACACCGAGATCCAGATCATCCAGTCAGACGCCGTGCTGCGGCCGGTGGCTGAGGAGTTTCACCTGCTGCCGGGCGGCAAGAACGGCTCGCCCGCGAGCAATGATGCGCCGGTAGTGCTGGACAAGCTCTCGGTCGCGCGCATTCCGAACAGCCTGCTGATTGATGTCAGCTACCGGTCGACCGACCCGCGGCTGGCGGCGCGGATTGCGAACGCCATGGTGCACTCCTACATCACGCGCGGCATGGAGATGCGGGCGCGATCTTCGATGGGCGTTTCGGCCTTCATGGAAAAGCAGATCGCGGAGCTGAAGCAGAACATGGACAACTCCGCGCAGGCCTTGGCCGGCTATGAGCGCCAGCTGGGTGTCATTGACCCGGATGAGAAGACCAGCATCCTGGCCGCGCGCCTGCTGCAGCTGAATACCCAGTACACCGATGCCGAGAACGAGCGGATCCGGCGGGAGACGGCCTACCAGGCGCTCCGCTCCGGCTCAAGCGCGGCGCTCGAGGTCTCGCCCGAGGCGGCCACGCTGGGCGCGCTCGATGAGCGGGTGCGTGCGGCGCAGGAAAAGATGGCGCTTGCGAAGACGGTCTACGGGCCGACTTATGCAGAGTACAAGCGCGCAGCGAACGAGCTGGCCGAGGTGACGCGGCAGAATGACCAGATGCGCGGCCAGATCGGCCAGCGGATCGAGGTGGAGTACCAGGAGGCCAAGCGCAGGGAAGCCATGCTGCATGCCTCACTGCTCCAGACCAAGGACGAGAGCGACAAGCTGAACGCAAGCTCCTTCCAGTACCAGCAGCTCAAGCGCGAAGCCGAGGCCAACAAGACGCTCTACAACGAGCTCTTCCGCAAGATCAAGGAGGCCGGGATCAATGCCGGCTTCCAGAGCAGCTCGATCCGGATTGCCGATGAGGCGCGTCCGCCGCTCAGCCCCATCATGCCGCGCAAGAAGGTCTTCGTCTTCCTGGCCTTCATGATCTCGCTACTGGGGTCAACGGCCGTCGTGCTGGTGGCCGAGATGCTGGACAAGAGCCTGCGCGACCCGCGACGCGCCCGCATCGTGACCGGGCTCGAGATCGTGGGCAGCCTGCCGGACGTGCGCCGCTTTCCCGAGCACTACCTGGCGCAGGCGGCGCTTGAAGAGGCCAGCCCCAGCAGGAACAGCGACTGGTTCAGGACGCTTGAGTTCTATCGCGAGTGCATCGCGACGATGCTCAGCTCGACCCTGCATGACAAGAGCGCGCGGGTTCTCGGCTCGATCCTGATCACCAGCGCCGGCCCGGGGGAGGGCAAGAGTTCCTGCGCGGCGCACATTGCCGCGGCGCATGCGGCACAGGGCAAGCGGACGCTTCTGATCGATGCCGACCTGCGCCGCCCCAGCCAGCACGGGCACTTTGGTCTCGAGAATGACCGGGGCCTGGCCGACATGATCCAGGATGCTGTGCCCTTCCACGCAGTCCGCAAGAGGGTAGCCACCATCGACAACCTGGACGTGATCGTGGCCGGCTCGCCGCTCAAACGCGGCACGGTGCTGGTGGGGCAGAAGATAGCGGAGCTGATCAGCCAGGTGGGCAAGGAGTATGACCTGATCCTGATCGACGCGCCGCCTATGCTGTGCCTGGCCGAGCCGATCCAGATCGCCTGCATCGCCGATGGCGTGCTCCTGATCAGCCATGCCGGCCGCACCAGCCAGCAGGCGGTGCTGGACGCGCTCTCGGCACTCGATCGCGTGCATGCCAACATCCTGGGGCTGGTGCTGAACCGGGTGCGGCTCAACATGAGCCAGGACTATGACCGCTTCCGAGCCTACAACCGCTACTCGGCCCGGCTTACGGCAAAGGCCAGTTGAAGACAGCACTGGCCACTGCCCCGGGAGAGGCAGCCCTGCGCCCGCAGGTGGAGGCGCCGCGCTTCTACCGCCCGGAGCTCGATGCGCTGCGCTTCTTCGCCTTCCTGGCCGTCTTTCTGCACCATGGTATCTACACCTTTGCGCCGCTGCTCTCGGTCCTCGGCGGCTTTGGGCTGAGCTTCTTTTTCTTTCTCAGCGCGTTCCTGATCACCGAGCTACTGCAGCGGGAGCGCGAGCTGACCGGCACCATCGGCATCCGGGACTTCTATGTCCGGCGCGTCCTGCGTATCTGGCCTCTCTACTTCGGCTTCCTGCTCTTTGCCTGGGTGCTGGGGACCGTCTTCCCCAGCCACCACATCTCGCTCCTGTTCGTGCTGAGCTACGTGCTGATGCTGGGCAACCTCTACACGGCGCGCTATGGGCTGCCCTACACGCCGGTCGGCTACCTGTGGAGTATCTCGATCGAAGAGCAGTTCTACCTGCTCTGGCCGCTGTTGAACCGGGTGCTGCCGCGGCGGGCGCTGATCGTGGCCGTCGCCGCGCTGGTCCCGGTCGGGGCAGCCGCTGTCCTGCTGCTGGCCCGCGCCGGGCAGACGCCGGCGCAGGGCATCTGGGACAACAGCCTGGTCGAGTTTCAGATCTTCGCGCTCGGAGCCCTGACCGCGCTTGGGCTGCGCGGGCGCATCCCGCACTTCGGTCCCGGGCTGCGGCTGGTCCTGCTCGGCGCCGGGAGCGCGCTCTGGCTGGGCGCCGCCCGCTTCTCAGGGATCGACGACAGGATGCCGCGCGGCGGATTCGGTCCCATGCTTGGCTACTGGGCAGTTGGCCTGGGCTGCGCGTGCCTGCTGGTCAGCGCGCTCGGCATCGGCCGCCAGGCCATCCCGCGGCCGCTCGTGTACCTGGGCAAGATCTCCTACGGACTTTACGTCTTTCACCAGATTTCGCTCGAAGTCGTCTCGCACCTGCTGAACCACACTGCGCTACTCAACTCAGCTGCGCATCACGCGGCCTACGGGATCGGCCATGTGGGGCTGGGACTGCTGCTGACCGGCGCGCTTGCAGCCCTCTCCTACCGCTTCTATGAGAAACCCTTCCTGCGCTGGAAGGACGCCTTTACCGTGGTCCGGTCGCGAGCGGCCTAGCAAGCGCCTCATGGCGCCAGCCCGTGAGGCCGATCAAGCAGGGACGCCGGCCCCCACCCGGCGGCACACATCACGCAGCACGCAGCACGCATCACGCATCAGGAGGTGACGTTTTGGCCACACAGACCATGGTGAACGCAGACGTACAACTGGGCTGCTATGCCGTCAAGGTGCGCGCCCAGGGCGAGGAAGCTGTTGCCAAGGCGCTCCGCGAGAGAGGGCACGACGTGCTTGCGCCGATGTACACCGAGGTGCGCCGCTACTCGGACCGGCTGAAGAAGGTCAATTGCGCGCTCTTCCCCGGCTATGTCTTCGTGCAGATGGATATCGAGACCATCATGAGCGTCGTTTCGACGAACGGGGTCAGCTACATCGTGCGTACCGGGCGATCCTTTGAGCCCTTGTCGGACGACGATGTGAAGACAGTCGAAGCGCTGTGCCGGGGCGAGGAACAGTGTGAGCCCTGTGACTACCTGCAGGTAGGGCAGAAGGTCATCATTGAAGAAGGAACCTTTGCAGGACTGACCGGGGTGCTGCAACGGGTGCGCGACGAGAATCGGGTAGTAGTGGCAGTGGAGTCGCTGCACCGGGCCGTGAGTGTTGCCATCCGATCGAGCGCTCTTCGCCTGGTCTGATCCACCGTCGCCCGCGACTCGGGCTCGTCGAGTTTGCCTGGCTGTTCCGACTCTTGCTGCACCCAAATCCAGCCGAGGGCGATTGATGGCAGCGACCACTGCAGCGGCGACGCAAGCCTCTTTGAGCGTAACCTCTTCCAGCCCCTTGCCTGCGCCCCGGGCCGGCGCGCCGGTAGGCCGGTTCTATGCTCCGGAGCTGGATCTCCTGCGCCTCTTTGCCTTCTCGCTTGTCTTTCTGCGGCACGTGGTAACAAACTTTGGCCTGGCGCGCCAGCAGCAGTTGGCCACCGCTGCCCGCGCTCTGGGCCCGGCGGTCGCCCATGCGGGCGCGGCAGCCACGGCCGGCCGCTGGGCGGCGCTACAGGGATACGCGCAGTCGCTTGACTTTGGCGTTTCGCTCTTCTTTTTTCTCAGCTCGTACCTGATCACCCGGCTGCTCCTGCTTGAAAAGGCCGCGACCGGGCGGGTGGCCATCCGGGACTTCTACGTGCGCCGCAGCCTGCGCATCTGGCCGCTCTACTTCACCTTCCTGGCGGCGATGGCGGCTGTTGCTCCTCTCGCCCCCTGGCTCAACCTCACCGCGCCGCGCATCTTTGCCAGCCTCCTGTTTGTGGCCAACTGGCCCGTAGTGCTGCATGGCTGGGCAGGCTCGCCGATCGAGCTGCTGTGGAGCGTCTCGGTCGAGGAGCAGTTCTACCTGGTCTGGCCGCAGTTCGCACGCTTTGGGCGAAAGGGCGTCTTTGCTGTCTCGACATCGCTCGCGGTCGTGCCCTTTGCCACCCTGCTGTGGTATAGCCGCACGCACGCTCACCTCGAGAACACCGCCCTGTGGACGAACAGCCTGGTCCAGGGGCTCTTCTTTGCCGGTGGCGCATTGGCGGCATGCCTGCTGCCGGCCGGGGGCGCCTGCCGGCCGCTCGAGCGCGGCCTGC
>DASWUY010000282.1:0-4908 GCA_036401435.1 Acidobacteriaceae bacterium
GCCGAACTGCACCTTGCAGGGAGGGCGAGAAACTGCTCGCTCTACTTCTTCTACGGGCTTCAAGGGGCGTGCGGGCGTCCATGTTCTGTGATGCAGCTGACAGTTGCGGAATGACCCACTCCGGGCAGCAATCGCCCTGCATGACCCAGGCCAGGTGTCAGACGGTCAGGCATTTGGCTGGAGGGCTTGCCTGCGGATCGCGGCGCGTTGGTCTTCGGGCAGGATGCCAGGTCGTGACCAGGGCAAAGGCGAGCAGCATCTCCGAGAGATCGCCACCGTAGTACATCCACTCTGCGCCGCCATGCAGCTGCGCGGCGGGAGCAGAAACCTGAACGAACAGGTCGGCGTAGAGCAACTGCGAAAGCACGGAATGCAGGACCACCGCCACGCCGAGCACGAGGAGCCGGGTTGGAACAGAGGGTCTGTGGGGAGCGGGATCTGGACCGGCAATGACCCACGTGTAGAGGCACCCTGCGGCAAGAAAGTGAATGTGGACGATGGCGTGCAGAGCCTGGTGCCTGTGCATGGCCCCATACAGAGGCGTGAAGTAGAGGGCGGCCATGCCGCCAAAGTTCAAAGCAAGCGCGCTGAGCGGATTCGCGACGACTTGGAGAGCCCGGCTCTGCAGAAGGTGGCTGAGCGCGCGTCCGTGCTGCGTGCACACGGTCCTGAGAAGCAACGTCATGGGAGCGGAGAGGACTAGGCCGAGCGGAGCGATCATGCCGAGGATGAGGTGCTGAAGCATGTGCTTTCGGAAGTCGCCCGTTGGGTAAGGTAGGAGCCGGGGCAGGAGCCCGAGTGCAAGCGCGCAGCAACCAGCCAGGAAGGCTCCCGTCCGCCACCCACTCCAGCCCTGGGGGCGGGCGCGCTGCCTCAAGGCGAGCACACAGTAGCCGACTGCCATGAGGCCTGCGAGGATGAGCGGAAGGATTGCCGCAGGCTCGGCTTCAATCATCCTCACGATGACTGCTCCCCAGTGCCCGGCCGGCGGGCCGTGCTCCGTACCTGCCAGCCGATGGCGAGGAGAAGCGCGCCAAAAGCCAGGAAACCCATATCCCACCAGAACTGGTGTGGGCCGGAACGTACGTGGTGGAGCCCAAGGATCTGATGGTCGAGGATGCCTTCGACCAGGTTGAAGCAGCCCCAGCCCGTGAGGATCCACGCCCAGAGAACGCTCGATCCCCAGACCTGTCTTCGTGACTCGGTGACGCGCGCATACAGGATATAGAGGCCGATGAGGACAGAGACCCAGGTCACGGTATGGAAGACGCCGTCTCCGAGCGTATTCATCTGCAGTCCGGGCACCGTGTCCACGGTGATCCTGCTGCTGAACATGTGGTGCCACTGCAGCAGTTGATGAAGGAAGATCCCGTCAAAGAAGCCGCCAAGCCCCACCCCGAGAAAGATGCCGGGCAGCTTGAGGGGGAGAATCGATTCCTGTGACTCCGAGGTGCCTTGTGCCATGCAGCTCTCCAGACGCCGGTGCTTGTGCGACGGGAACGAACAAGGAGGTGTGCAGGACACTTCTGCCTCATTCATGCAGGTCGTTCAAGGTCAGCTTTAGGACTCCAGGCAGTTGGATGTTGCAGGAGCCTCCCAGCTTGACCCCTGGACCACGCTCGGGAGGGGAGCACCTTCAAGCTGCGCATACTTCGAAGGAGAACAGCAAGCCTTGGTGAGGCGGGCGCGGTCTGATTGCATCGCCTTCTCTTCTTTGAGCCAGGCCAGTGTCTGCTTGAGGACCTGCGCGGCTCCGGGATGCGGCGGCATCACGATGCGATAGTGCATCCACTTTCCCTCGCGTCGTGCAGCGACGATGCCGGCGCTGCGCAGGTAAGCCAGGTGCCGGGAGATCTTGGGCTGCGGTCCGCCCAGGATTTCCACGAAGTAGCAGACACAGATCTCCGTCTCGCCCATCAGGTTCAGGAGCCGGAGGCGGGTCGTGTCGCCGAGGGCCTGGAAGAATCGCTCCACATGAAAGGCTGGTTTCGCCATGACTCATGTATACGCCTTGACGCATGCAAGCGCAAAGGCATAGAGTTGCCTAAGCAAATATGAGGAGGCAGCATGTCAGAGCAGATCCTGGAATCGGTGGAGTCGAAATATAGCGCAGTCGCGGAGAGTACGCTGTCGAACGATCATGCGGGAGTGCGGGCTGTTGCCGAGGCTTTTGGCTATACAGCAGAGGAGCTGACCTCGATCCCGGCCGACGCGAACATGGGTCTCTCCTGCGGGAATCCTACGGCGACCGCGCACCTGAAGCCCGGCGAGGTGGTGGTCGATCTTGGCTCAGGCGGGGGGCTGGACGTGTTCCTGGCAGCAAAGATGGTGGGGCCGCAGGGTCGGGCGATTGGCATTGACATGACGGCGGCGATGATCGATCGTGCGCGAGCCAACGCTGCGTCTGGCGGCTACACCAACGTCGAGTTCTACCAGTCCACCATTGACAGGATCCCGCTTGCCGATGCGTCGGTGGATTGCGTCATCTCGAATTGCGTTCTCAATCTTGCGCCGGACAAGGCAGCCGTCTTTGCGGAGATCGCCCGCGTCCTCAAGCCCGGCGGGCGAGTTGCGGTCAGCGATATCGCTCTGAAACACGAACTGCCGGAGGCCGTGGCGCAAAGCATGGCTGCTTATGTTGGCTGCATTGCCGGAGCGATCCGGATCGACGAGTATCGCGCCGGCCTGCTTGCAGCGGGGTTTGAGCATGTAGAGATCGTGGACAGCGGGGCGAATTTGAATGCCTATGCCAAGGTGGAGAACCAGGCGGGTTGCTGCTCGCCGGCGATGGACGCTTCGAGCTCCTTGCAGGTGCTGGATGGGGCGTGTTGCCCACCGGCGCCCATCGAACCTTCGTTGCACGAAGACCTAACGGCGCTGCTCGCGAAGTATGACGTGAACGCGGCAGCTGCCAGCGTGAAAGTGTATGCGATCAAGCCACTCACGGGACCGGCCTGCTGTGGTCCGGCATGCTGTGCCTGACCGGTGCTCGGAGCGGGAATGAAAGTGGCGGGTGGCGTCAGGCGGGGCGCAGCCGGTTGGGCTTGCGTGTGAGCAGGTAGAGCACGAGCAGCAGCATGGCGATGGAGCCCATGGCGGCGAGGCCCAGCACGCGCAGCACGGCGACCGTGTAGCGGCCCTGGGAGGGCGTGTAGTTGCAGCAGTAGAGCAGGATGAGGTCGGTGAGCGAGCCGATGTGGTGGTGGCTGGCCTCAAGCACGGCCAGGCGCAGATCGCGCGGCTGGTACTCGACCCCGGAGAGGTACTTGGACATGTGGCCGTCAGGCGTCGCGATCATGATGACGCTGGAGTGGGCGAACTGGTTCATGCGGCCGTCGGGGCCGGGCACACGCACGTAGTGGAAGCCGGTAGCGGCGGCCAGATCTTCAATAGACGGCTCGGCTGCGGTGAGGAAGTGCACGTGGCTGGCCGGATCGTTGGTGTTGGTGGTATCGCTACCAGCGGGCTTGGCGCCGGATGGGAGACCGAGCATGGAGAGCAGGCGGCCGCGCGGCTCTACCGTGTCGCCAGGGGTGTCGGAGGGGTCGATGCTCGCCACCACCACCTCCACCTCGCGACCGGGCTGCATGTCGCTCTGCCGCACGACGGTGCCGAGGCCGTGCAGTACCTGCGGGCAGAGCATGGCGCACTTGTTGTAGACCAGCGCGAGGACGACCGGGCGCTGTCCGAAGTAGCGGCCGAGCGGCACTTGCGTCCCCGCCTCGTCGACGAACATGTCGCGGAGGGGTAGGGCGCGGTTCAGGTTCTGGTCGATGCCGGCCTGGCGCAGGTAGGCGGGCAGGGACTGCGCCGCGGCGCCGAGCGGCTTGTCGGCAGAGTAGCCCTGGGCCTGCGCGCCCGCGGCGGAGGCAACAAGGACGAAGCAGACGGCGCTGCTGCGGACCAGGCGCCGGGCGATGGGGATCGACGTTGCGCACGCATGCTTCAAGCGAAGGGCCACGCGCCTAGGATACTCCGCGGCGCGAGAGAGGCGCATGCCCCGGGTGATAGCCTGAGAAGTCGGGTCAACAGGCAGGAGGAACATGCGCAGGAAGGTCACCATTGTGGGAGCGGGGAATGTGGGGGCTACGGCGGCCCACTGGCTAGCGGCAAAGGAGCTGGCAGACATTGTGCTGTTGGACGTGATTGAAGGCATACCGCAGGGCAAGGCGCTGGACCTGCTGGAGGCCATGCCGATAGAAAAGCGCGACTGCCGGGTGACGGGGACCAACGACTATGCCGAGACCGCGGGCTCAGACGTGGTGGTGATTACGGCGGGGATTGCGCGCAAGCCGGGAATGAGCCGCGATGACCTGCTGCATACCAACGCAAAGATTATGGCGGACGTGATTGCGAACGTGGTGAGCGCCTCGCCCGAGAGCATCCTGATCATTGTTTCCAATCCGCTGGATGCGATGGCGCAGGCTGCGTTCCGGCACTCGGGATTTCCGCGTGAGCGGGTGCTGGGCATGGCGGGCGTGTTGGACTCGGCGCGTTTTCGCGCCTTTATCGCCGAGGAGCTCTCGGTTTCGGTTGAGAACGTGACCGCGTTTGTGCTGGGCGGGCACGGAGACACGATGGTGCCGCTGCCGCGATACTCCACCGTTGCCGGGATACCGATCACCGAGCTGATGGAGCCGAAGCGGGTGGAGGCGCTGGTACAGCGGACCCGCGATGGCGGGGCCGAGATCGTGAAGCACTTGAAGACAGGGAGCGCCTACTATGCGCCGGGTGCGGCAGCGGTCGAGATGGTCGAGGCGATCCTCAAAGACAAGAAAAAAATATTGCCGTGCGCCGCTTACCTGACCGGCGAGTATGGAGTGGATGGACTGTTTGTCGGGGTGCCCTGCAAGCTTGGGTCGGCCGGTCTGGAGCAGATTATCGAGATCAGGCTGACGGCTGAGGAGC